>NZ_JANMZA010000131.1:0-12780 GCF_031382685.1 Chamaesiphon sp. OTE_8_metabat_110
TGGTATTCACCGACTCGATCGGCAGGAACTTCCAACATCATCATAAATTCACCTGCTTCGAGGCGCGTTTGATATAGAGCAGCTTGTTCTTCCGGCATACCAACCGCTGTCAAGACGGATACTAACCCGGCACCCGCACTACCTGCGATCGCGCCGCTAGCCGCCCCGAGCAAGATGGCTCCAATCGGCCCTGCGGCGACAACTGGCCCGACAAACGGAATCAGCAAGACGCCAACACCCGTGAGCAAGCTCAAGAAAGAGCCGAATAAAGAACCAAAAATTGCGCCGCTTCGCAGTCCACCGAGGATAACGTCGCGCTTGGTGATAAATCCGGTGATGCGCGTCTCTGATTGGAAATTGCGTCCGAGTACAGAGATATCCTCTTTGGGAATGCCGCGATCGATCAGGCGGCGAACAACACCATCGATTTGACTTTGTTCGGCAAAAATCGCAGAAATCGTGCGTTCTACTACAGGTGCAAGGGTTTGTGTTTCTGCCATGAGAATTTATAGGTGATTATTTTAGTAAAAAAGTAGATCGACGCAAGTATTCGGCTCGAACTCAGTTCGCCAAACTGCCACACTCGGCTAAAAAGAACCGAGCGTAGAGATAATTTAGCAGTTTGTCTAAATGCCGACATAGCCGCTAAGCTGGTGCGAACGAGTCAGGCGACCCGTCCGCCCGAGCGTCAGCTAGACCGTTACGGGAGCCTTCATTTGCATATCGGGACGCGCACCGTTAGCTTGAAGAGCTTCACCCTCGATAAACGAGCGGAGCATCCACGCCATTTCCTCGTGCTGTTCCATGATGGCAGTCAAGAAATCGGCAGTACCTTCATCGTGGAATTCTTCGCTACAAGTATCGAGATGTTCGCGGAGGTTGCGGATGATTTGTTCGTGATCTTCGACTAAGGCGCTGACCATACCTGTTGCCATCGGGATGTTGCCGGGATGCTCGGCGAGGGAGCCATATTCGAGGAAGCCTTTCATCGTCCCGATCGGGTAGCCACCTAGCGAACGAATCCGCTCGGCGATCGCGTCGATGTTAGCGGAGACGGCTTCATACTGCTTGTCCCAGAGTTCGTGCAGCGAGATAAATTGGGGGCCAACTACGTCCCAATGAAATTTTTTAGTTTTGACGACTAGTAGATATGAATCGGCTAAGTCATGATTGAGTAAGTCGATGACACCAGAACGTTGTTCGTCAGTCAAACCAATGTTAATGCTACGCATGATTGTCTCCAATAATATTTATCGAAATTGTTAGTAAATCTTGGTTAGTAGCGAAATCTTGAAGGTTAATAAGGTAAATTTAGCAGCCAGCAAGCGGACTATTTACCAAAGAATCCTTTTACTCGATCGGCTACTGTCTCGGCAGCGTTTTCAACTTTCTCGGCACCAGTATCGATCGCATCCTTGGCTTTGTCTGTGTTTTCTTTCAGAGCTGCTGTTGCGGATCCCCTCTGGTCTTCTAGCTCTGACTGTGTTTTGCCGATCGCTTTTTTGGCAGAACCGCGCATTTCATCTGCTGTCCCAGATACTTGTTTCGACATACTATCGACGCTGGTAGCGATGACTGGGGATGCGTTGGCAATATTGACGCCTAAGAAGACACTCTGCCAAACAACCGCCAGCACCAATACGCTACTAATTAATTTGGCGATTCGAGCGCCGACAGTAGCAACTAAACGATCGAGCTGAAATTTCATAACTTTTAGTGTTCATCAATTAGTGCTTCATTTAATAACAATACTTTGAAGCACCCGATCGTCGAATCACTCTACAGAGAGATTTGTGGCAATTAGTGGCTCGCGCCAATCTCTATCGATCGACAGAGAATCGATTTATTCCTCACGCTGACGCTGACGGACGTAGCCAGCAATACCCCGCTGAGATTGTTTGATAAAATCGCAAATTTCTCGGACTAACTCCGAATCAAATTCAGCTTCTAGTTTGGTTAAAGCTTCTGGAATTAATAAATTAGATTGATAGAGAATCTTGAACGCGCGTTTGAGTGTCAATCTTTGCTCGGATGTAAATCCAGCTCGCCGCAACCCCACTGTATTTAAACCCATAACTTTGTTGAGCGTAGTACTGCGGGTCATGCAAAATGGGGGAATATCTTTTTGAGCTGCCGAACCACCAGCCATCATCACTAGTCTACCGACACTGACAAATTGATGTACCAAACAATTGCCGCTGATAAATGCGCGATCGCCAACGCTAACGTAACCCGCTAGTAGCGCTCCATTGGCGACGATTACATCATTACCCAGCACGACATTGTGGGCGAGGTGACTGTTTGCCATCAAGAGGCAGTTATTACCCACTGTCGTCACCGATCCCGCCTTGGTACCGCGATGAATGGTAACTCCTTCTCTGAGGCTACAATTTTCCCCGATCTTGACGTAGCTCGGCTCGTCTTTAAATGCTAAATCTTGGGGTAAATCGCCTAAGACGACATTGCTATGGATATGACAGTTGTGACCGATCGAGGTGTAAGGTAGCAGCGTTACATGTGCATCTAAAGTACAATTATCCCCAATCTCTACATCATGTCGAATGTAACAAAATGGCCCGATCGTCACATTCTCACCAATTTTGGCTCCAGGTTCGATCGCTGAGGTGGGATGAATTTGCACGATCGTTTAGGAGATGGGGGATGAGAGCGAAGATCTGGAACGGCAGCAATGGTTGTTTTACTTAGGCTGCCTAGTAGTCGTTGACAGACGATCGAAATTAGCGATCGAAATCCTCCCGCTGCATCTGTTTGGATGCACGGTAGGCATCTGCCATTCTGCCAAAGTTGATTTTAAATTCTTGCCAACCAAGGAGAGTACCCGTGCTATCTTCTTCTTCGTCCCAACAAGCAGATAGGATACCATAAGTTAGCCCCAAGACGCTCAATCCCAGACAGCCCATACTCGTCAGTAAGACGAGCGTATTCGGGACTTTGGCAATGTGATTGATCAGGATAAAATAACTACCGATAAATACGCCCATCCCCATCAGTACTGGAATCCCGCAAAATACCAATACCCGCCGAATCATCCGCCCACTAACGATATCGGGAATATACCCCGAACCTTGCTCGTCGATCGCTGGTACTGGCGTCGCTGGCTTGACGATCGGGGTGCCTTTTTTAGCGGCAGGTTTGCGCTGCTTGCCACTCTTACGCGGCTCAAACGGTACGGATTGGCGAGGATTCTCAGCAGACATAGGGATGTTCCGATTTAGGGCGATCGATGGTGAAAAGAGTATCTGTACGAACCGATAAGCTGGGGCGATCTGGATCGATCGAGCCTAACTACTCAGACTCGATTAAACCTGGCTAATAACTAGCTACTAGTCAGTAGTTATTAGTCTTTGACGCGGCGGATACCCAGGCTGTCGGCTAGGCTTTGGTAACGTTGAACGCTTTCGACTTGGATAAATGCCAGTAACCGTTTGCGTTGTCCGATCATTTTCAATAAGCCTCGACGGGAAGCATGATCGCTTTTGTTGGTTTTGAGGTGATCGCTCAGACGGTTGATTCTCTCAGTCAGCATAGCGACTTGCAGATCTGACGAGCCTGTATCTGTTGCGTGCAACTGATACTGCGACATGATTTCTTGCTTGCGTTCTTGGGTTAGTGTCATGAATACTTAAAACTATAATTAAATTTTGCAACTTACTATTTTAGCATTTACTGTTTGATTTGACTAGAGATGGGAAATTAGTGAAGAGTGGATAGTGGATAGTGGATAGTGGATGGTGAATAGTAGCTGGATAATGATAAATGACGCAGGTGTTACCCATTACCCATTACCCCTTACCTTTTACCCCTTACCCTTCACCCCTTACCTCTTACCCCCACCCCTACCCTCCCCCCACACTCCTCACTCGCCGACTAAAATGAGGATAGTAGGTCAAAACAAGAGAAAATATGTCAACATTGGCGGCGATCGGCGTTTTAGCATTATTAATTTTTGTCCACGAACTGGGGCACTTTTTAGCAGCCAGATTACAGGGTATATATGCCAATAAATTTTCGATTGGCTTTGGGCCAGTATTATTAAAATATCAAGGCAAACAGACTGAATACGCCCTTCGCGCACTACCTTTAGGTGGTTTCGTCGGTTTTCCCGACGACGATCCCGATAGTGATATTCCCGCAAACGATCCTAACTTACTCCGCAATCGACCGTTACTCGATCGGGCGATCGTGATTAGTGCTGGTGTAATTGCCAATCTGATTTTTGCTTATTTCTTACTTGTCGTCCAAGTCAGTGTCATCGGTTTTCAACAAATTAATTATCATCCTGGTGTCACTGTCGCCGGGATTGCCGACAATTTGAGTACGGCGGCGGGTAAAGCGGGCATTCAGGCCAATGATATCGTCCTGGCGGTCGATAATGAGGAGCTAGGCAGTGCCAAACCTGCGATCGTCAAGCTGATGGCTGAAATTCAGACTCATCCAGAGCGACCCCTCACCTTCAAAATTCAACGCGGTGCAGAGACGATCGATCTTCAAGTTACGCCCGATGCCAATGCTGAAGGTAAGGGACAAATCGGCGTCAAACTCGCTCCTAATGCGGATATTATTATCGATCGATCGATTAGTCCGATCGATGCGCTAGTCAAGGGAGCTAACGAGTTCGAGCGCGTCGTCGTGCTGACCTTTCAAGGGTTGTCCCAATTAGTTACCAATTTTGGCGAAACAGCGACACAAATTGCGGGGCCGATCAAAATCGTGGAAATCGGATCGAGTATTGCTTCAAATAATATCGCTGGATTGCTCCAATTTGGCGCACTAATCAGCATCAACTTAGCGGTGATGAACATTTTGCCCCTACCTGCCTTAGATGGTGGTCAATTGGCATTTTTGTTGTTTGAAGGCTTGGCGGGCAAACCTTTGCCGATGAAGATCCAGGAAACGGTCATGCAGACGGGCTTATTTTTACTACTGGGGTTGGGGGTGTTTTTGGTGATTCGCGATACTGCAAATCTCTCCAGCGTTCAGCAATTCTTTAAGTAGCTGGTTAGATACATTGAATCGGTGCTGACGTGTTTGCAAAACGCTCTCTTAGAGGCTGTTTGAAAAGTCTAAATTAATCCCCCCAGCCCCCTTAGAAAGGGGGATCGAGATTCAAAGTCCCCCTTTTTAAGGGGGATTCAGGTCTACGATCGTAACAAATAAAACTTTCCAAACAGCCTCTTAGGGCGTTTGGCAATCTGAGATTGTCAATTGCAAAGACAACTAACAAAGATGGTGAAAATAGGGATTTAAACCATACACTAATATCACGCAGCATAATGTAATCTAAACGCATGGCAAAAAATAGTTTCGATCCAGTTGGCACCCTGAGTATCGGCAATGTCGTCACCACAGCCACGATCCTCTATCGTTCCAACTTTAAACGTTATTTACAGGTGTCTCTAAGAGCGACTGCTTGGTTAGTTGCGCTGGGGGTCGCCGCGCTCGTATTCGGAGTTATCGGCGCACTACTGTTTGGGATAACTAAGTCTTGGCTGGTATTTATTCCGGTTGGTTTAGGAGGGATTGGTGTCACATTATACTTAATAGCTAAATACTCCACCGATCGCGCCGTGATTTGTCGGCTAGCTTATCAACAACTGATCGATGCACCGGAAACAGTAGCAGATGCCACTAGACAGTTAACTCCCCGGACTTGGGCATTTTTAAGGCTGTCCTTGTTGTTGGGTTTGTACATGTTTCTGATTACTTTCGGTGCCTATATTGCCTTCGCCCTCACGCTCTTTATTATTGCCGGGATCTTCGGTGTTTTGTCTCAAGGCAATCTCGGGACGTTTGCTTACATAATTATCGTGGTCTTAGGCATTGGACTGGGAGTACTAGCGATCGCACTGGTGCTGCGCTTTTATGCTTACTGGTTTGTGTCAGAATTACCACTCGCGCTCGAGTCTACTAGTACGAGTAGTTTAGCTAGTTTTGGCTTACGTCGGAGCAGACAATTAAGTTCGACTGCCGTGCGCCAAATAATCCTAATTATTACAGTAGCTTTCTTGATTACCATTCCGCTGAGTATGATTAGTAGCATTCCCAGTTTCATCGGTCAAGCAATGACTTTATCGACGACACAATCGGTCATAGCTACCGGAGGTTTTTTAGTTTTTATTAGCTTTATCCTGAACATCGCGATCGAGCTATTTGTGATGCCATTTTGGCAGATAATTAAGGCGATCGTGTATTTCGATCTTCGCAATCGCCGCGAGGGTGGCGACCTGATCGTCTAGTAATCTTGTCAGGATCTCGGCTATTTGTGTCGATAGTAGTCGAGATCGCCCATTAAACAGCGCGATCGTGAAAACATATGAAATTCTTAAATCGAGTCAAATCTCAGACGCCAGAAAGTGTTGAGTTAGAATTTATTCTAGCGGGAGTAGGCAATCGCACCCAGGCGTTAACTATCGACTATCTGCTTTGGAGTTTTACGCTACTTATCCTCTTAGTAGTTTGGGGATTAGCCTATTCACAGATTCCTTGGCTGCAAGCTGAATCCGCTCGTCTGTGGCTGAATGCGATCCAAATCTTAATTATATTTGCCGTGTATATCGGCTACTTCATCTTATTTGAAACGCTCTGGCGCGGACAGACTCTTGGCAAAAGATATGTCAAAATTAGAGTAATTAGGGATGATGGACGTAATGTCGGCATCCAACAATCGATCTTGCGCGCTCTCCTCAGACCGATCGATGATATCTTGTTTATCGGATTATTATTGATTCTGTTTTCAAAACAAGAAAAACGATTGGGTGACTGGGTTGCGGGGACGATCTTAATCCAAGAAGGGCAGACAGTTACCAACCTAAAAATTGACGTATCGCCAGAGGCTGTCGATATGTCAAACTGGCTGATCGAGAAAGGACAAATTGCTGCCTTAACTCCCGATGAATTCGCGACCATTCGGAAGTACCTCCAGCGTTATGCAAATCTAACTCCGGATGCCAAAATTCAAGTTAGCGATCGATTGGCACAGCGATTATTAGAGCGGATTGAGATGGCAGATAGACCTCCTTCTCGCGATGCTCATTTGATTATTGAAGCGGTTTATCTGGCATATCAGCAGCAATTTAGAAGTTAATGAATTTAGATCTTGTGCAGAACAGAGTCATTGGTATTTTAGTGAATAGTGGATAGTATTTTGGAGTAAATTTGGATATTATCAGTTTTATATGCTAGTACAAGATGTGAGTAAGTCAATCATCAATCAAGGGGGCAAATATGCAATCGATCGAATCAGCTAGCGACATTACAGTCTATCAAGGACAGTTTGGCTCTTTTTCTATTACCGAGCGAGATCGTCAAGGTGTCATCATTTATCGGAGTGCTTTGATGGTAGCTGCCATCAGTTTTGGGATAGCTGCGATCGCGATATTATGGCAACTGAATGAGCCGATAGCAGGCTCAAACTTAAATCTTTTAATGCTGATAAATTGGTTGTATATTAGTTTCTCAGTTGCACTAGGTATTGCCCTAGCTACAATTCATATTTACATGGTAGTTTTGCATCGCACCTTACAAGTATTCTGGGCGATTGGTTGTATGAGTGCGCTGGGATTTTGTATATATTATCATCAATCGATCGGCACGATTGTCTACGATCGACCGTTAACAATTTTAGGCATTGGCTTTACATTCGCTGCCTTGACGGGCATCTTTTTTAAAGAAGCTTTTTGTTTCAATCGGTTTGAAACTAAGCTTTTGGTCTTTATAGTGCCAACTTTATTATTGGGACATCTTACTCAGCTTTTACCACAAACTATCGAGGTAACTGTATTAGCAGTTTGGGCGGGACTATTTTTAGTATTTGCCACTCGTAAAGCGATCCAAGCAATCCCCCCGGACATCGGTGACAAATCAGTATTTGAATACTTAGAGAATCAGAAGAAAGTTTAGATTCGGTCGCAACAATAGTCTTTTCACATAAATATAATTAACGATTATTTACTTAGATGTATAGCGATATTATTTCACAACAACATGATTGGTCGAACGATATCGATCGAGTCAAACAAAGGTTCGATCGAGAGTTCAAACAAGAGGCATTTGAGCTACCCGCAGAAGTCGAAGCAATGCCTATTTTTAGAGAATGGATCGGTCATCATCTCACCGCCAAAATTACCTCACCATTTTGGGAACTAGCCGGATTTCAAAAAAATCATCGCTGTCTCGATATCGGTTGTGGTGTTAGTTTTTTGATCTACAACTGGCGAGAATGGGAGACATATTTTTACGGTCAAGAGATTAGTATAGTAGCACGTAACGCACTAAATTCGCGTGGCCCCCAGCTCAATTCTAAGTTGTTTAAAGGCGTTCAAACTGGTGCCGCTCATCAATTACAATATGAGAATGATACATTCGATCGGGCGATCGCGACTGGATTTAGTTGTTATTATCCGCCAGAATATTGGCAACTGGTGCTTCAAGAAGTCAAACGCGTCTTAAAACCAGATGGGGTATTTGTCTTTGATACGATCGATCCTGATGCCGAAATAGCCGAAAATTGGGCAATTTTGGAAACGTATTTAGGTGCAGAAGTTTATCTATCACCGCTTACCCAATTTACCGAATTAGTAAAAGAGGTTGGTGGTAAAGTTACCGCTACAAAATCTGGGCAGTTATTTCAGATGTATCAGGTTCGCTTCTAGATTTATATCCACTTAAAATTGAACTTTAACATACAACCATCTAGCGATGAGTTGCGGACAATTTTTGATAAACCAGCGCCAAGCAAAGATTTTAGCAACTGGCTTCGACTTTCGTCCAATGAACTTGGCAAGTGAATTTAACGGTCGAAATCTAACTTTTTTATTAATTAAGTTAATATAGCCAATATCATAGAGACAATCGATAATTAATTTAATCGTTGCTTCTTCTCTCGCCATTAAACTAGTCAGCAAAATCAGCATCTCCTGCACGCGCTCTGCTTCAAGCTGACTGCGAGCCGATGTCGTCGATATATTAGTAATTGGTTTGCTGGATACAGAGATAATTTTATTCACGATCGATCTGGCTGTTAAAGATAGGGATACTCATCTAGTAAGATCGGCTTAAAGGATGCGTGGTTGGCGGATCTAGCTCTAGTATTGTATAAAGTATAATGCGTACAGATTGCCGCTAGCTAGAAATAATTCCGGGAGTTTGGTAACGGAGAGACCACTGATGGGCAAAATAAGTATGAGTTAGAGTTAGATTAATCGCTCCGACCATCACAAACGACGGGTAAAGATACACAATGAAAGATACAGGATTTACAAGTAAGTTCCTTACTTATTTTAGTCGCGGTCTGAAGACAATCGGCGATCGAGTAATGGCGGCACTACTACTACTGCTATTCTCACCGATTTTAGTAGTTGTGGCGATCGTCTTGCGGCTGCGGATGGGTAGCCCGATTGTTTTTACCCAAGCCCGCCCTGGTAAAGATGGTAAGATCTTCACCGTCTTTAAGTTTCGCACGATGACTAGCGACTGCGACAAAGAGGGTAATCTCCTTTCAGATGAAGAGCGGCTGATTCCACTAGGTCAATTTTTACGGAAAGCTAGTGTAGACGAACTACCCCAGCTCTGGAATGTCCTCATCGGGGATATGAGTTTTGTCGGCCCGCGTCCGTTGCTGGTAAGATACCTAGAACGCTACAGTACCGAGCAAGCTCGCCGTCATGATGTTTTGCCAGGGATTACTGGTTGGGCGCAGGTAAACGGACGTAATGCCCTCACCTGGGATGAAAAGTTTCGCCTGGATCTCTGGTATGTGGATAATTGGAGTCTATGGTTGGACTTGAAGATTTTGCTATTGACAGTCAAGAAGGTGTTCAAGCAAGAAGGTATCAGTCAGAGTGAAAATGTGGTAGCGATGCCTGAATTTCTAGGGAATGAGAAGTAATTTCACAGCTTATATCAATACACAAACATTAGAATATCCCGTAGTGGGACGACACTACAACTTCTACGATTCTACTCCGCTACTACCCTATGGATTGAATGGATTAAATACGATCGCAGTATTTTTAGAAGACAGTAGTGTCGTCCCAGTAGGGTGGGCACTGCCCACAGACAATTTTTGACATAGTAATATGGATATTGAGAGTGTTTAAAATCGCTCGATTAGTGTAGAGATGGCTCGATCTCGTAGCGTACCATAGCTAATCGAATTAAACAGTTTAAACTCTTATTGCTTCGGCTCTAAATGGTCTGTGGGCATTGCCCACCCTACAATTTTAATACTTTGCTAAAGTTACCGATCGAATAACGTACCGAAAATAATCGATAAAAACAGTTTAAGTGATTATTGCTATTGTAAATGTTTTGTGGGCAACATCTACCCTATAATCTTGGATTGTGCTAATTTATTCTAATCTTTTAAACTCTTGCGACAAGGCATCTTCTTCAGTAGTGTAGATAATGTCTCGATCGGTAATTTTATGCTGTTTGGCAAACTGCTTGGCATATTCTAACTTATCTCGAACTATATCACTTTTTCGCAGCACTTTTACTTGCTGCTGTCGAAAATGATTGCGTTTTTTAACTTGTCGATCTTGATGTTTAACCCAAAAATACCGGACGGAAGGGATGGCAACTAACCCGACTCCATAGAGCGCAATTGCCATCATCGCACCGCTAATAAGGCTGCTAGATATTCCCTGCAATAAAATAGCTAAGATTCCGATACCGACTAGGTTAGCAGCAAATAAGGCGATCGCCCAACTCTTTTGAGTGGGCGTCGCTTTAGTAAATTTCCATTTACGTTCGCTTAATGATTGTGGTACGCGGGTAGATTTACTAGGAGCCTCTTTAAGCGTAGTTTGTAGCTCGGGAAAATGATATACCAATTGCCCAGTCGGACTGACTTCTGGAATCCCATTGAACTTAGCGAGAACGGGTAACATGTAGTTCTCATATTCTCGAACGTATCCTTGTCCCAGCTCGTCTAAGTATGGCGCAATTTGTTCGCCGATCGCAACTCCATGTTGACGATGAATCAAATTGCCAATATAACTCCACCGCCGCTGTTCGAGATCGGCATTTGGATTGCCATCGCCAAACAGGACTGAAAATACTGCTTCTAAAAAATTGAGTGGTTTGCGCTGGGTTTTAGATCTAATCGGGGCGAGATCGCTAGTATTTTTAGTTGTCATGGGTGCAGAGCTACTCGACGAATGCGAGTTACTACCACCCCAATTAAAAATCCCTAACACGCAACTACCACCATCGCAGTCACCGCCATCGCTACTAAATAGTGCAGCGAGGGTAATCGCTAAAATCGTCAGATAGACGACACTAATTGAAGTAATTAATAATACCCCAAACGAGATCTTAATCAGGTAAAATCCGATCGACCAGACGCGTGCTAGTCCAGCTTGAAATCGCAGTTTGACATATTTTCGTAATAAAACTTGCCGAAAGTCGGGAGCTAAAACATAAACGATCTCCCCCGTATCGGTGACTTGGAGATGTCCCCCGGTTTGATTCGCCAAAGCTAGCAATCCCGAACGTGCTGCTTCGAGGTGAATGCCAGTATGGGTAACAACATCCGCACAAGTTACTCGATAGCCGAGTTGTTCTACCGCTGTCATGAGTTGAGGATTGGCATTCATCATACACTTTCCTAAATATATCCGCCTGTGCGATCGTGAATCGATGCCATCCCGAGCAGTTGGAGCTGTTGTTTATTCAGACTCCGTTCTCAAATTCTAGCCAAATTTCCGCGCGACTGACAGGCTGGTAATTGGGACGCTGGTTAGCGATTATGTCTGGGTCAAATTTTGAGTCAGTACCGCCGCGCCATAAGCGGCTTCTTGATGCTGGGAGCCGAAGATCGGGACGGGAAGGTATCGCTGCCGAATTTTTGTCCAGGTGGCATTTTTGGCACCACCGCCAGCGGTGTAGATAGCTGTTAGCGGTGTCGCGCCTAGTTCTGCTAATAGCTCGTAGCCGCGCGCTTCGATTTTGGCAATCCCGGTAAGTAAACCATGCAGGAACTCTACCGGACAATCGGGTTGCGGCGTCAGTCGCGGTGCTAAATTAGGATCGTTAATCGGGAAGCGATCGCCGGGAGTTAATAAGGGATAATAATCGAGCTGGCTGGGAAGATCGGGATCGATTTCGGCACTCAAGCTTGCCAATTCGGTATCGCTAAAAAAATGTCTCAAGACTGCACCACCCGTATTTGACGCGCCACCCACCAGCCACAAATCGCCCAAGCGATGACTGTAGATTCCATAGCTCGGCGCGTCCACCCGCGTGTGTGAGAGCAATTTGATGACTAATGTCGAACCTAACGATGTCACAGCGACTCCCGGTGTCGTCACGCCACTAGCGATAAACGCCGCAATACTGTCGGTAGTCCCCGCACATACCACACACTCCGTTGTTAAACCCAATTCCCGCGCGACTGCTGGTAACACCGTCCCAATCGGCGTACCCGGTGCCAACACCTGCGGCAATAACGGGCGATAAGGGTGTGTCTCGAGCCAATCGGGATAAGTCAAGGATTCGACATCGTAGCCTAGTTTGAGGGCATTGTGATAGTCGCTGATGCCCAGTTTGCCGTGAAGCTGAGCAGCTAGCCAGTCAGCTTGGTGGAGGAAATAATGCGCCTGTCTAGAATTTAAGTCGGGAAAATTAGCTTGACTCGCCATCCAGTACAATTTTGCAAGGCTGGAAGTCGCACTGAGCGCCAGATGTCCGCTCGGGACGATCGATCTCAATTGCGATAATACCGTTTGAGCGCGATCGTCGTAATATAAAATTGGCGTG
>NZ_JANMZA010000142.1:0-4264 GCF_031382685.1 Chamaesiphon sp. OTE_8_metabat_110
GCTGTTAGCTTTGGATCGCGAAATACGAGCAATGAAGCAGAAGCAGCAAGAATGCTCAGATAGACCGAAAGAAGGATGCCGCGCGCTGGCGTTGCTTCACCGAAACTTATCTGTATCCCATCGGCATGTGTCGCGAGACCAACGCAAACTGGAATGAGAACAACAATGTTCAATAGTAGTGAGATTGCAAGCATCGTCTTCATAAACTTTTTTGATTCAATCATTAGATTCTTCCACCACAAATGTTCAGGATTGGGATCTAAGCACAGTAAAATATTGACAGTGACAATATAACCTTTAGATATTGCCACTGTCAATATTGTGTTGAATAGTATGCCTAAATACCATCATGGCGATTTGCGTGCTGAAGAGATTTACTGATGCACGCTTGGTATGCAAAACGAGGATCGATAAACTAAATGATGAATTATTCTCAAAATCGTCGGAAATTGCTGCTGGCGGCTGTATCTATGCCGTTGGCGTGTAGCCTATCGGAGATAATCGCGACTATAGGGGCATCATGAGCAGCTCAGGGAAATGCTACTGTTTCGGCTCAGGCACAGTTTACAAAACTCGAACGGACGTTATCGGTTCGTCTGGGTGTATTTGCACTGAATACCGCCAATGGCAACCAACTAAGCTATCGTGCTGATGAGTATTTTCCAGCGTTGCTGAATTGATGTATGATATGGCGATCGAGATCCAAAAACATTCTTCAAAACAGGATGGAATATTTAGCTACATTTAATAGTTAGCTGGGTATGGGATGGGAACATTCCAGAACTTGAGGTAGTGAATTAGTAATCTAACTGAATGTGCTAGCATTTCTTTTGACTTAGAATAGCAAAGTGTTTTGCGGTGAAGTCGAGCTAAATAGTGTCTAAGTCTCGTATTTTCTCCCTCTACTCTAGTCATATAAGTTTTGCAGATAATCTGGTCTACGTCACGGAATAAATATCGGATAGACTGGCCATCCATCTTTAACTCTCTCAATTGCCCTAAAACCCATGCCATTGACATACATTTTTAGACACTCTCGTTTAACTTCCTGTGCATACCCTTGATGGGATTGATAGGAATCTATGAATTGTCTACCACAATCAACGCATATATGATTCTGTTTACCTGCTTTATGCCCATTCTTATTAACACGAGTTGACTTACATTCAGGACATTCGTTGGCGAAGCCTCTCCCCTGGAGAATCGACTCTAATTTGCTGTTCATTGTTTTTCGCCAACTTTCCTCTCGATCGCTATATCACACATCAATTCAGCAACGCCCCTATTTCTAAGTTTGAGCAAAATCAAGGGTCGCGATCGAACACAATTAGCTCTAATCCAAGTTGCTTTGCTACTTATACTCACAGCGGTTAAAACCGCCGCTTGTGATGCGAAGTCCGCCTGTCTTGTCGTTTTCTTATTCGGCGGCGTTTTTTGGGGGGGGAACCCCCGCATAAAAAACGCCAAGACGGGGGGAACCCTAGACATAAAAACGCCGCTGTCTTGAAAAGGTGCTCTACTTGGGGAAACAAGCGACGTTTGCGGGGGAAGCTTCCCCCGCAAAGCTCGCGCCCCTGTTCCCGCACTTTTCGCTACGCGGACTAATATTTCAGTCCGCGTAGGCGGACTTCGCAACATGAACACCGAATTCATTCGGAGGTAATTCTTTGTCGAAAGCTCAACGGCGACAGTTTAGTGTGTTTTTTGAAGAAACGGGAGAAGTGTCCTGCGTCCTTAAATCCCAAGTTAGCAGCTATTTCCTGGACTGATGCCGACGATCGCGCCAACATTGCTTTTGCCTCGGAGATCGTCTTCTCGGCAATCCAATTATTGACCGATTTACCTGTTTTGCATTTGATTACAGTGCTGAAATAGTTGGGATGTAAATACTGTGCCTGGGCATAGTCCTGCACTTGCAGCAGCCGATCGCACTTACCAGTCAGTAGCTCGCGAAAGTGCGCTTCGAGATTGCGCTGAAATGTCAATGTGATGTTAGAGCTAGTTAAAGCTTCAGTGAGTGGATCGTATGCCTTCCAAAATCGCTCTTTAATTTTAAGTAGCAACACCACCATTAAACAGCCGATCGTTTGATACTTATAAGCAGAATCCGAAACTTATACCAATTTAAATGGTGTTAATGACAGATAGAGCATCTAGGATAAATGGATATCCGGTGATACCAGCAATAATCTCAGGAGTTAATTCAGCCAAGAGTTGACCTAATTTAATCTGAAGCTCATCGAGAGTTTTGAAGGAAGCCCAGCGGAGGTCAGCTTTGAGATATTGCCACAAATGCTCAATCGGATTTAGTTCAGGACAATAAGGAGGTTGAAACAACAGGATAATATTGTCTGGCAGCACTAACTTTTTGCCAGAGTGAAAACGACCGTTATCTAACTGAATAATATTGAGACTATCAGGATAAGCCTGGGAAAATTCAGCCAAAAACCGTTGAAAGCACTCGGTATCAACATGAGAAAATTGCAGAAAGAAAGAAGATCCAGTAGCAGGTTCAACTGCTCCATAAAGCCAAAATGCCTTAAATAGCCACTGCCATTTACCATTTGGCTTTATGCAAAAGGCTGTAAGCACTCGACCAATTTGTTTCTTTAGACAAAAACGACTCTCATCTTGGACAAAGTAACGAATAGGTCGTTCATTCTGACAAACTTGGCGGTCATATAAACTCAGCAGTTCCAGGTCATCTTTCAAGTTTTTTTAAAAGCCAAACGTTGCTCCTTGTCTTGCTTGTAATGTTGTGGTCTTGCCATCTTCAACTTGGCTTTAAGCCAATATCGGGTCAATTGATAAACTGCATGATATTCAGCTTCTACGCCCAATGTTTGCGACAACCATTCTTGCACCGCTCCATAGCTGGCAAATCCATTCTCTGACTCTTGTAATCGCTTAGACAAAGCGGTTTATGCCCATTTCGGAATTACTCTGTTTCCTCCTCCAGGGCTACTTTTGACTATTTCTAGCCCAGATAATCCTTCTTCTCGATAGATTCTTAACCATTCTTGTAGCGTGCCGCGATGTCTACCGATTGACTTAGCAATATTACTGATGCTGGGTGCTTTCTCTTGCTTCAGCCAATACAGTACTTGGAGACGTTCTTTGATGATTGGTTTGCTTGCCTGACTTAATCTTTTGCCGATCTCCTCTAAGCTCTCTTTCACGATAATTGAGGTCACTCCTGCCATCTACCTATCTCCAATCCAGCATTCCTATCTTATCT
The DNA here is from genome assembly GCF_031382685.1 of Chamaesiphon sp. OTE_8_metabat_110. NCBI lineage: Bacteria > Bacillati > Cyanobacteriota > Cyanophyceae > Gomontiellales > Chamaesiphonaceae > Chamaesiphon > Chamaesiphon sp. OTE_8_metabat_110. The sequence goes on from NZ_JANMZA010000142.1 coordinate 3,239, forward strand.
CATCTGTCATCTTCTTGATTTAAATTAGTATTACTTTTTATCCACAACTAAATGTAGCGACCCACAATACTAAATGCTTGAGACCACAATCATCGTGTTTTTGAAGCCACATTAAGTGCAACTATCCGATCGATTGAGACCACATTAGCTGCAACTGAGACCGAATTATTTGCAACCAGCCCACAATCATAAAGGTTGAGACCACATCAAATGCAACTATAAATTTAATACTTGAAATCAAGTCTCAGACTTAGATTCACCATCCGATCGACAGAGATAAGTCAATAAACTGGTTGCCAGCGATCGAATCTTGACTTAGATAAAATTACCGAGTTGTTTGCCTGATGAAATGGCGGCTAACCGCTTTGTCTGGGCTTGTTTGGCAGCAGTAAAGAAAACGCCCGTTTTTTTTACTCGTCCCCTAATGGCTGTTAGAATGCGTTCTTTTCCTACAAGCCTTGCCAGCAATACGTTACAACCTGAAGCCCTCAATGAGGCTTGAACTCATGACCTCTTCATTACCAATGAAGTGCTCTACCACTGAGCTATGAGGGCGTTGGTGAAAGTGGGCCGAGCTGGATTTGAACCAGCGTAGGTCTCCCAGCAGATTTACAGTCTGCCGCCATTAACCACTCGGCCATCGACCCACGTCTTGACATCCTGTACCTGGAGGGAACCTCCAAAGCGGCTGTCACTTTGTTTCACAGTTACTAATACTAGCACAGCTAATTAAAAATACAAAGCAATTTGCTAACTATTTTTTGAAGCCGTTGACTCCAACTGGGTGAGGAGTCCGCCACAGGCATCTGTCAGCAGGTCGAGCACGTAGTCAAAGCCTTCTGCACCGCCAAAGTAGGGATCTGGGACTTCGGTGTCTGAGTGACGGGTGGCATAGTCACACATGAGCTTAACTTTATCTTGGTATTGCCCTTGGGGGTCGAGTTCGAGAATATTGTGATAATTTTCTCGATCCATTGCCAGAATCAGATCGAAGGCGATAAAGTCAGCTTTGGTAAATTTTCTGGC
>NZ_JANMZA010000176.1:0-5578 GCF_031382685.1 Chamaesiphon sp. OTE_8_metabat_110
GAGCATTTTGCAAAATTTGGTGAGCGATGCTATACACCAACCCAGCATATCGATCGTACAGAACAGTTAGAGCTTGATGCTGACCGAGCCGCAAATTATGCACCAGTTCGGCATCAGGTGAGTTTTTCATAGAGTGTAAAAGAGAATTTACCACCAAATGGATTACTACACTTAGCTCAATACATTTTACGGTTTTCTTGTAAACTCGATCGATCGCGGTTCATTTACTGTTACAACTTTTTTTAAACTCTGTTTGTAAAATTTCAATAGTCCTCTTAATTCTAATTTGTCTGGTTAAAAAATGCTGCATTTCAGCTTGAAATTCAAAGCTTACACCCCGCTCTAAAATGCTGTACCGCTTGCTTTACAACGGCTTTAGCGCTTTAACAAGTCTTTTTTATAAAAAAGTTTGAGAATTTCGATCCAATTGCATCACGAGCGCGTACTAATAACAACAGCAAGAATGGAGAATAAAAATCAGCCAGTCTTGATGACTTTTACCAACTCTCTCTTTAGCTAATCTATTTAATATAGAGCGAGTCCACTTAACAAATCTAGGAACATCACCATGAAACTTTCCACACTTACCAATCTCGTTAAAACTCAATTACCTGCCAAAGTATTGCTATCGATATTAGCAGTTAGTCTGTGTCTAGGTACAAGCGATCGTGCCTCTGCCATTCCTGATTCTCCCATTCCCGGATCTACCATTCCCACTCCCACTACCATTCCCACCAACGCTCCTACTACCACTATCGCTCCCGCTCCCGCTGCTACCTGTGCCAATGTAGATGTCAATATTCAAAATGGAACTCCAGATACGGTAAAGGTCACGAATTTTGAGTACTTAGATACTACTCAGAACGCATTTGTACCCAAGCAACTCTTGGGTGCGAGCGGAACACAGGAATTACAGTCCGGCACAGTCCATCGGGCAACGCGAAATTTTGCTCAAGTTGGTGGTCGTACTCAATTCCGAGTTACATACCAACATAAACAAGGCATTAATAATTTTGCCGCTCCTGTTCGTGTGACTACCGATCGTTTTGTTTGTATCGATGGAAGCACGCATCCAGTTTTACTCGATAAATAGATTGTACTGGCTTAATATCCAACTACATTATTCTCTGTGGATCGATCGCTGATTGCCATCGATCCACATAGCTTTATCTCACCTACCACATAACTCACAGGAGCAAATACCATGAAAACATCTCTTTTCTTTCTTCCTTCCCTCTTAGTCATCGCTTTAAGTGCTTGGATGCCACCAGCGGCAGTCGCAGGCTCGGAAACTTGTAAAAATGTGGACATCAGGCTCAAAAATGGTACCTCCCGTGAAATGAAAGTTACCAAGTTGCAATACCTTGAGCCAGACAAAGGTCAATATAAGACTGAAACTGGAGTATTTGGCATTGATGGAGAGCAAAACATATCCGTCGGTCGTACCTTTACTATTGCAAAGCGCGACCTGGAAAAAGTCAATAACGAGCAAATTCATTTCGTAGTTACTTACCGTCTTCGAGTTGATAATGGTTATAGTCTACCTATACTTCAACAAATGCCAAATTTTAAATGTACTAGCAATATGCTCAAAGAAGTTGTGCTTACCGAACAAAAGATCTAATTGGACAAATACTTTACTTTGGCGATCGATGATGCAGCAGGTGTAACGATAGTTTGCTCCTGCATCTCCTCTTCCATACTGATAAACTAGTAACTAATCACCGAAAATAGATGGAGTAAGATGGGCAACACCTTTGGGCATTTATTTAGAATCACCACCTATGGTGAATCACATGGGGGTGGGGTAGGTGTCATCATCGATGGTTGTCCGCCACTGGTAGAAATCAGCGAAGCCGAGATCCAGGTCGAACTCGACAGGCGTCGTCCCGGACAGAGTAAAATTACTACACCTCGCAAGGAGACTGATACCTGCGAAATTCTGTCTGGAGTATTTGAAGGGAAAACTACGGGCACACCGATAAGCATTCTCGTTAGAAATAAAGATGCTCGCTCTCAGGACTATAGTGAGATGGTGCAGACTTATCGCCCGTCTCATGCCGATGCGACTTACGATGCCAAATATGGGATTCGGAACTGGCAAGGTGGCGGTAGATCTTCGGCGCGGGAAACCATCGGACGCGTAGCAGCGGGGGCAATTGCCAAAAAGATTCTGCAAATCGTGAATAATGTCGAAGTCATCGGCTATGTCAAACGGATTCAGGACATCGAAGCGACTGTCGATAGTAATACCGTGACGATGGAGCAAGTCGAAAGTAATATCGTCCGGTGTCCGGATCTCACATGTGCGGAGCAGATGATCGATCGGATTGAAGCGATCGGCAGAGAAGGCGACTCGATCGGGGGAGTGGTAGAATGCGTGGTACGAAATGTCCCTAAAGGTTTGGGTGTGCCAGTATTCGACAGGTTGGAAGCAGATATCGCTAAGGGGGTGATGTCTCTCCCAGCGACTAAAGGATTTGAAATCGGTTCGGGTTTTGCGGGGACGCTGATGACTGGGAGCGAGCATAACGACGAGTTTTACACCGATGAGGATGGCGAAATTCGGACGCGCACCAATCGCTCTGGCGGTACCCAAGGCGGGATTTCTAATGGCGAGCATATCGTGATCCGGGTGGCATTTAAGCCCACTGCAACGATTCGGAAGGAGCAAAATACTGTCACTCAAGCGGGGGAAGAGACAACTTTAGCCGCCAAAGGCAGGCACGATCCATGCGTGTTACCCCGTGCGGTACCTATGGTGGAAGCGATGGTGGCATTGGTATTGTGCGATCATCTACTGCGTTACTACGGGCAGTGTAAGGTTTTGTAAGTTTTCGGTGGGTGGCGTGGATCTACCCACCCCGCCCGTTGGGCACCCCTCCAAGGAGGGGATTTTTCATCTGTGCCCATTGGGAACCTCTCCGAGGAGGGGATTTCTGTCGCTGCTCATTGTTTGTCGATCGACGGAGTAAACTAGCTAAAAACAGCGTATGAATAGTTTAGTCCGCAAAATTTTAATTTGGATCGGCACGATCGCGATCTGGTGCGGGAGCATTCAGACATCTCTAGCAGGCGATCTGAGCGATCGAGTGGCTCGATACCCCGATTGGAACGCCCAGCCGAAAGTCGCGCTGCATGAGGGCGAATTGAGCTATCCTGAGTGGTTTCGCGGACGCTGGATGGCGAATAGTACTCTCCTCGAACAGATTGCCCCGTTAGCGCCGGAAATTGTCACGCCCGGTTTTGAGAGCAACCGCCAATATATCGATAAACCGATCGAGTTTACCGTCCAATTTATCCAGACAGATCCAAATAAAAATCTCAAATCTTCGCTGCTAAATTTGCCCAAATTAAAATCGAATTTACCCACACCGAAAATTGTCGCCGATCGAGCGTTTAATGGTTTAAATATCGCCACGGCTTATTTAGGTGCTGCTAACGTGAAATCTGTCAAAATCGACCCGCAAAATCCCACCAAACAAATTACCCAACTCACCCAAGATCGTCAGCTAGAAGCCTTTGTCACTGGATTCGATCTCGAAGCACCTGCCCCCAATCGATTCATTTCCACTGAAGTCTCACAACAAGTATTTAGGACGACGGCGACGATTTATCTCAATACCGTCGAAACTACTACTAGTTATCAATTTTCAGCTACTCCAATACCAAAGATTACCGCGACACAGATTTCGGCAATCTATCTATCCCCACAAGATCCCGATTATTTTCGATCGCGTGGCAAGCAAGGCGATCGTCCAGTCGCTTTATACAAGTATCGATTGGAGTTAATTCCGACCAGTTAATACCAATCGCTAAAATCGATTTTTTAGATATGTTGTTAACGAGAACAAGGGATCTAAATCCCCATCCTGAAAACCCAATTCTCAATTCTCAATTCTCAATTCTCAATTAATTTAACGGCATTTCCACGAGATCGGTAATGAAGATTTAGTATTAATTAGTTGCGTTTCGCGATCGAGAACTTCCTCGACTTTGCGATAAATTTCCTGAGCTTCAGCTAACGAATTACCGATACTCGTCAACCCGACTTTGCCAAACTCTGACAAACAGCCCAATAGGTGAAAAACTGTCCCCGTCTCGGTACTGCTATCGAAGTGCAAGCGGTGATGCGCGATAATATCCATCAGATCGTTCGGTAATAAACCCCGATACTGGGGTTTGTGCAAATTGTCCGAAGCAAAATAATATTTAGGCTGACCTTGCTGACTATAAAACAAACCATCATCCAGTTGATAATCACCATTGGTGAGGAGTTTGAGCGTCATAAAGGGATGAGTGGTACCACCTTTGCGGAGATTGATTTCGATCGCCTGTAAATCCCAATTACCATCAGGAGATTCTACCGCCATAAAATCTACCCCAAACCGTTCGATCGCACCTTTAGCAGCTAAGTTTTTGCCAATTGTCAATCCTAGATCCTGAAGTTGACGACGATAGGCAGCGGCGGCGGGAAATTGACAGCCTAAGAAAATTTGCCCGTCGGGGCCGCCTAAAATTTGATCGTGAGTCGAGAGAATTTCGACTGTACCCAGCGGTGTGATGCACCCCTGCACGCTCGGAGATTGTTTATTTTCGCCTTCGATAAAGGCTTCGACGATCGCGCCGAGATGACCGATTTTGGTCTGAAAGTTAGTCCAGGTTTCATTTGCTCCCTGAAAACTCAACTTGGGAAAGGCATCACTAATCGCGCGGACTCGATCGGGATGGCTGGTAGGCTGTCCTAATGGTCGCAGATCGAGGATCGCGTTACCTTCACCAGAAAAGCCTTCATTTAACTTGACGACTAATCGCAGCAAGTGGGGTTGTCTCGCCCATAAATTCGCCGCTTCTTGTGCCAAATCGCGATCGTTAAATACTAACTGACTGCCATCGGGATATGGTAATCCACATTCAGCAAAAATCTGCCGACTGCCAGCTTTAGTACCCCAGTAAAGTAAATCTGGATCGAGTGCATACAGCGGCACGTCCAACTTTAGTGCTAAGTCGCGCTCGACTGCGGTGGAATTATAGCAAATCATCACCGATCGATCGGGTCGTAAGGACTGTTTAATCCGCTCTAATAAGCGCGGACGATCGAGTATTTTTTGACTCAGGGGTTGGAGCGAATAATCATCCGTCGAAAATAACAGCAGTCGCTCGCGAGCGTGAGAAAACGGAATCCCTGGTAATAATTGGAGATAATACTCGATCGAGATCGGCGCTAATGGTACCGAAGTCACATAAATCAACCGTGTGCGCGGATTTGACAATCGCATCAGCGAGCATAATAGCCGCTCTTCATAATGGATGCAGCCTTCCACCTTGAGCAGTTCGCCGCGATCGAGACTCAGCGATGGTACGACTAAAATATCGCAATCGCTATCGATCGTCGCGTCAAAACTTTGCCACAAACTTAGTAAGCGCGACTGCAATTGCTGAAATTCATCATGTTTCGATCGAGACTCATCGCCATCCTGCATCGGGATAGATTCTCCAGTGGAATAAAGGAATGATGGTAAAATCCCGGCTAGGACGTACGTGACATCGGAATACTTACTCTATCTCAGTATATCTT
>NZ_JANMZA010000185.1:0-3168 GCF_031382685.1 Chamaesiphon sp. OTE_8_metabat_110
GAGCATTTGTCTATGCAGCTTGCGAAGATTTTGGTATTGTATTAGTAGAAGCGATGGCTTGTGGTACACCAGTTATCGCTTATGGAGTCGGCGGTGCTGCGGAAACTGTCTTAGACATTCGCGCTCATCCCGACAGGGGAACGGGAATTCTGTTTCCCACTCAAACCACCGCAGCCATCATCGCCGCGATTGCGACGTTTGAAACTCATCGACATCAGTTCCAAGCAGCGCACATTCGCACTCATGCCGAAGGCTTTGCGACCGACATCTTTCGATCCCAATATCTGAGCTTACTCGATCGTTACACTAGCCAGTGGCAATCGCTCGATCGACGGCAGCAAAGCGAAGTAAAAATGTAGGTACCGACCTAGATAACCATAACTTTTCAATCATATCTGGGGAATATTGGTGATAGAGTGAAATCGAGGAGTAAAATGACCGCAACCGATCGACCTATTGCCAGTCCGGTAGCTAGACAAGCAGCCAACACGAGAGTATTCCGTCGTCATAAGTCTCAAGATCTAACTAAACGATTATTTGATATTGTTTTTTCGCTGTTCGTGCTGGTAGTTTTTGCCCCACTCTATCTTGTGTTGGCGCTGATAATTGCGGGAACTTCTTCCGGCTCGGTCTTCTATATCCAAGAACGCGTCGGTCAGAACTATCAGCGGTTCGGGTGTATTAAATTTCGGACGATGATCCCGAACGCCGATCGACTCCTCCAGGAAATGATGGCAGAATCAGCAGAGCTGCGGCAAGAGTTTTCCGAAAATTTCAAGCTCAAATCAGACCCACGCATTACCAAAATTGGTAAATTTCTGCGGAGTACCAATTTAGATGAATTTCCCCAGTTTGTTAACGTCCTCAAAGGTGAAATGAGTATCGTTGGGCCGCGTCCGTTGGTACCTGAAGAGATCGAGCGCTACGGTACTCAGATCGATCGAGTGTTGACGATTAGACCGGGAATTACGGGACTATGGCAAGTCTCAGGGCGCAACGATATCCCCTACGCGCAAAGAATTCGGATCGATGTCAGCTACGTCAAACGCCGCAACTTCTGGCTGGATCTCCAGATAGTTCTCAAAACTGTGCTCATGACAATAATGCCCAAGAATAATGGTGCGTACTAACCAGAACGCAGGCGATGGGGAAAACTGGTCGCCGACGATCGCAATTAGGATTATGATAATGGGGAACTTAGACCCTAGCGATTTAACAGAAATAACCGATCGCAGCTAAAATGACAGAAATAAAACGCGCATTAATCACCGGAATCACCGGACAAGATGGCTCTTATCTAGCTGAGCTGCTACTTTCTAAAGGCTACGAAGTTCACGGCATCATTCGGCGGACATCGACTTTTAATACCGATCGGATCGAACATTTGTATCAAGACCCCCATACACCAGGGGCAAAACTTTTTCTGCATTATGGTGACTTAGCCGATGGTGTGACTCTCCGCCGCCTACTCGAACTCACCCAGCCCCATGAAGTTTATAACTTAGGCGCACAGTCCCACGTCCGCGTCAGTTTCGATGCGCCGGAATATACCGTCGATACCGTGGCAATGGGCGCACTCCGCTTGCTCGAAGCCATCCGCGACTACGAACTGCGAACCAAACTGCAAGTCCGATATTATCAAGCTGGCTCATCGGAAATGTATGGCTTAGTTCAAGAAGTGCCCCAATCGGAAACTACGCCGTTCTACCCCCGCAGTCCCTACGCTTGCGGCAAATTATTCGCCCACTGGCAAACCATAAACTACCGCGAATCATATAATATCTTCGGCTGTAACGGGATTTTATTCAATCACGAATCGCCGCGTCGGGGTGAGACCTTTGTCACCCGCAAAATTACCCGCGCGATCGCCCGGATTATGGCTAAGCAGCAAGATAAACTCTATCTAGGTAATCTCGAATCCAAACGCGATTGGGGCTATGCCAAGGACTATGTAGTCGCCATGTGGATGATGTTGCAACAAGAGCAACCAGATGATTATGTGATCGCGACTGGCGAAACTCATGCGATTCATGAATTCCTCACCATTGCGTTCGATTATGTCAATCTCAACTGGAAAGATTATGTTGAATTTGACTCGCGCTATTTACGTCCGGCGGAAGTAGAATTATTGATTGGCGATCCGACCAAAGCTCAAACTAAACTAGGCTGGAAACCATCGGTCACATTCACCGAATTAGTCCATTTGATGGTCGATACCGATCTTCACGCCCTTGGTATCAAATCACCTAACTATCACGGTGAAGAAGTCCTGCCCGATGTCGCGATCGTCCGTCAAGCACTAGCAACCATGCACGATTGAGGTCGCATCCTACCATCGGTTGTCAGTCATAAATCTAAGTCAAAAGTCGTAGGATGTCTGGTAGGTACTGCTGCTGGGCGGGTGACCCGCCCAACCGACCATTTCGGTTACAAGTTATCTTGATGCTAAGGATATTTATTTATCCTCACGGAGTGCCTACCTTTATCGGTCAAGTTTCGACACCAACATTAACAGAATTTATGACAACATTAGATCTATCCACCCAGCGTATTCTCGTTACTGGCGGTGCCGGATTCCTCGGACAACAGGTAATCGAGCAACTTTACGATCGCGGTGCCCATCCCGATAAGATTACCGTGACCCGATCTGCCGATTGTGATTTGCGGGTACTCGAAAACTGCCATCGGGCAGTTGAAAATCAAGATGTTATCGTCCATCTCGCCGCACACGTTGGTGGGATTGGTTTAAATCAACTCAAACCTGCCGAATTATTTTACGATAATTTGATGATGGGCACTCAGTTAATTCATGCTGCTTATCAAGCGGGAGTGGGTAAATTTGTGTGCGTCGGGACGATTTGCGCCTATCCTAAATTCACACCCGTGCCATTTAAAGAAGAAGATCTTTGGAATGGTTATCCCGAAGAAACTAATGCCCCTTATGGTATTGCTAAAAAGGCACTCCTGGTGCAATTACAATCTTACCGTCAGCAGTATGGATTCAATGGTATCTATCTCTTACCTGTAAACTTATATGGCCCTGCGGACAATTTTAAACCCGAAAGTTCCCACGTAATTCCAGCTTTAATTCGGAAAGTACATGAAGCCCAAATTGCGGGCGATAAACAGATTCAAGTGTGGGGTGATGGTAGTCCCAGCCGGGAATTT
>NZ_JANMZA010000204.1:0-3233 GCF_031382685.1 Chamaesiphon sp. OTE_8_metabat_110
AATAATCGTCACCTGGATTTTTTGTTCCGGTGTCAGCAATGGGGCTAGATTCGTCTGCAATAGCTGTTTAGCATAGTTATATATGGCAGGTAGATTGTCTCGATTCGATTGCTTGCCGACCCCTTCACCCCCCACTAGTGCGATCGTTTCTACTTGGGTAATGTCTGCCCATTCAACGACCGCCCAAATCGGGGTATCGCGAGTCAGATCTAAATTATCGCCAGGATCGCTGTGGGTGATGCCGAGCGCCATTCCCGGCTGAATTAAGGCAACTTGCTCGATCGAGATATCCACCCGTTGCGGTGGGGTAATCAGATCGAGGCTCACTGACTTATATTCTGCGCTAGATTGCTGCAAACATTGTAATGCCGCGATCGCGCTAGCAGTCGCAAACACAGGTAGGGTATAACCAGAACGCATGGCAATTCAAAAATCGAGTACCCTGGATCTTAACAGCGATCGGCGCTCTATAATATTTGGTAGAATGAAAGCTAATTTGAGTTGAAATTCAAACTACATCACAGTGGGTCAAAACTATGGGCATTACTATTCCTGAGATCCTAACTTTAGAAGAAGCTTCTGTCTACTTAAGATTGTCAGTTGAAACAGTTGCTACTCAAGCTCTAAAAGGTAATATTCCCGGTCGGAAAATTGAAAATGATTGGCGATTTTTGAAATCGGCTATCGATGATTGGTTGCGTTCTAAAAATAGTAGTTCTGTCTTGCTCGCGCAAGCAGGTGCTTTAGCGGATGATGACTCGCTCGACCAACTGAGATCCTCAATTTATCAAGCCAGAGAACGTCCCGAAATCGATGATAAGTTAGGTTCTAATTAATGTATTTGCTCGATACGGATACCTTGACACATCTTCATGCTGGTAACTCTAACGTTGTAGAGCGATTGAGATCGGTAGTAGATGAAGAAATGGGCATCTCGATTATTACTAAAGTTGAAATTTTACGCGGAAGGATCGATTATTTACTTAAAGCTGAAGCTGGTGAGAGCTTACTCAAAGCGCAAGAGCTTTTATTTCGGACGGAAGCATTACTGAGCGGTCTGCTAATCGTACCTGTAGATCGAGCTGCATCAATTGAATTCGATCGCTTACGTGGTGTATCTAATTTGCGTAAGATTGGACGAGCTGATTTGTTAATTGCCAGCATTACTCTTGCTAATCGAGCTACACTAGTGACGAGAAATTTACGGCACTTTAGACAAATTCCTGGTTTAAAGCTGGAAAATTGGGTCGATAGATAATCTGATATCTTCAACCTTAGATTTTAGACTTTCCACTTATTAACTGCTATGATTCCTACTAAAGAAATACTCATCACAATTATCGTCCAAAACCAGCCTTCCTCGATCGCTCCTGCTTCGACTGCAAAATAGATTGCCATTGGGATTGTTTGGGTTTGCCCTGGGATATTACCAGCCAGCATCAATGTCGCGCCAAACTCACCTAGTGCTCGTGCAAAGGAAAGGACTGTCCCGGCTAAAAGTCCGGGGATGGCTAACGGCAAAGCAATATACCAAAACACGGCTAGTTCGGAAGCACCATCTAGTCTCGCCACATCTAATAGTAAAGTGTCGATTTGCTCGAAAGCCCCCACAGCAGCACGATACATCAATGGAAAAGACACCACGATCGCGGCGATAACTGCGGCGTACCAGGTAAATACTAAGCCTAAATTCCAGCGATCGAGCATCTGTCCAAAAACGCCATTTTTTCCGAGCAAAATTAGCAATATAAAACCGACAACCGTCGGTGGTAAAATCAGTGGCGCAATTAAAATCCCCTCAATTAGCGATCGCGCCCGACCGCGATCGCGATACATTTGGTAAGCTACAATCGTCCCCAAAATACAGGTAATCATCGTGGCGATCGTCGATACTTTGAGGGAAATCCAGAGTGGGGATAGATCGGGGATGGACATGTAATTAAGATTGAGGCTTGGCAATCCCAAAGCCATACTTTTCAAAGATGGCTGCTGCCGATTTACTATTTAAAAATTTTATAAACTGGCGAGATCCTGTTAGAGATTTACTCGACTTCAAAATTGAGATCGGATATCTAATTGGTGAGTGTAGGTTAGGCTCGGCAATTGCGACAATCTGTACTTTACTCGAATTTCTGGCATCAGTGATATAGACAATTCCCGCATCGACATCACCTGTTTCTACAGTAGTTAATACTGACTTGACATTATTACCTAGTACGAGCTTGGACTTTATCTGTTCTAAAATATCTAAGTTTTTAAAAACTTCGGTGGCATATTGTCCGGCTGGCACTGTGCGGGGTTCGCCGATCGCGATCCGCTTAACTGCTGGATTGGTAAGCTGTCGAAAGTTAGTTAAAGATATCGGTGATTGTTTGGGTATGACCAATACTAATTGATTGGTTAGTAACGTTTTGGAAGTTCCCGCTGCTAATAATCCCTGTTTCTGTAAAGCGTTCATTTGGCGATCGGCAGCCGCTATAAATACATCTACAGGCGCACCTTGTTGAATTTGTTGGGCTAAAATACCCGATGCAGCGAAGTTGTACTTGACGACTCGATCGGGATTTGTTTGAGTATAAATGGACGTAATTTCCTGGAGTGCTGGCTGAAGGCTAGTGGCGGCAGCGACTAAAATTGTCGATGTTGGCTGGGCGCTAATTTGTCCCAGACGTGGTGGGTAGAGAGTGCAGCCAGAGTAAGCCACTGCGAGTAACACGGCGATCGCGCCTAACCATCCCACTCGCCACAACTTTGTACTCATAGCCCGAAATATCTCCGATCGTGCTTCCATTATGATTGAAGGCGGGCTGTCTACTCCCTTCTCAGTGACAAATCAGACATCTAGTGTGGATAGTGGATAGTGGATAGCGAAAAGTGCGGTCTTGGGGTCTCCCCAAGTAGAGCACCTTTTCAAGACAGTGGATAGTGAATTGCAAATGTCTATTTCTTGGGTGGGAAGGGAGTAGATTTACGACGTAGTGTTGTTTGGTAGCCGACGGTACAGTAATCGATCCAATGGGCGATCGCGACGAGAAAAGTAAAAAATGTGTCGTCTGGTAATGGAAATTGTTAACATAGACAACAGTAGTCATCAGATCGATCGAGTAGTGGCGAGTAGAAATCATCACCGCAGATCGAGCCGGATTACCAATCGTCCATAATCAGAGATAGATAATGGCAGCCGCAGTAAATATTCAAAATCTGTCCAAGAGCTATGGAACCGTCACGGCGGT
>NZ_JANMZA010000225.1:0-3823 GCF_031382685.1 Chamaesiphon sp. OTE_8_metabat_110
CGATGCTAGAAAAGATTTTTTGCATAAGCTGACAACTCAACTGGTTCGTGAAAACCAAACGATAGTGGTTGAGGATCTGGCGATCGAGAATATGCTCAAGAACCATAAACTTAGCGGAGCTATTAGCGATGCAAGTTGGGGTGAATTGATTCGACAACTTGCCTACAAATGCGAATGGTATGGGCGAGAACTGATTAAAATTGACCGCTGGTTTCCTAGCTCTAAAAGGTGCGGGAACTGTGGGCATATTGTAAATTCGATGCCATTGAATATTCGTGAGTGGGAATGTCCGTCTTGTGGGATGAACCATGACAGGGATATAAACGCGGCAAATAACATTTTGGCGGCTGGGCTAGCCGTTTCAGTCTGTGGAGCAACTGTAAGACCCGAAGAGAGTAAATCTCGGAAGGCTGGTGCGAAGATGCAGAAACCTAAATAGCGATGTTTAGGAATCTCCGTGCCGATCTGAGCCGGAGAGGATGTCAAAGGCACTCGGTTGCGGTCTGCATGTCAATTTTACAGGTGAATCGGTTCGATCGCCTATTGGCGGCTTCAGTGATGAGTTATGCAGACACTAGCAATGCTTATTCGCCTTCGCCAGCTTTTTTGACAATCCGGGATTCCAACCAAATCGGTACGAAAATAAACCCGCTCGCGATGAACAGAGCCAGGATCGCAAATTTGCTCACCCACTCTAATAACTGTTCGAGGGAGACGATTCTGCCGACAAAAAAGGCGAGCGTCGTCATCACCGATGCCCAAGTTACCGCTCCGAGCAAATTCACACCGAGGAATTTGCCTATGGGCATTTCCACGACACCCGCCATCGGACTAGAGACGATCCGAATTAGGGGAATAAACCGACCGAAGAAGACGGCTTTAACGGCATTTTCACTAAATTTGGTTTTAATCTCTTCTAGCTGGACTTCCTGAATGCGGAAGATTTTTGACGCTGCTAAGATCAGCTTCCAGCCGCCATACTTACCGACGAAGTAGCCGCCCACCCCGCCAATAAAAGCACCCATCGCCGCAGAGCCGAGGACGAACCAATAGTTTAGTTCCCCACTCCCAGCCAAAAATCCACCGACGATCGTGATGGTTTCACCAGGTAAGGGAATTCCCAAATTTTCTAACAGAATGCCTACGAAGACAGCGAGATATCCGTATTGACTTGCCAGCGCCTGGATTGTCTCTAGTGATAGGAATTCCATCGATATCTGTGGGGATATAAATAACTTTACATTTATATATTAACTGAGGAATGGAGATTAGGAAATCTCGATCGCGTTGAGATTGCCTGCTGGATCGATGTCTTGCCCAAAACCGATCTGAATTTTTGAGGATTGCTGTTAGTAAGCGATCGCTCGTGGGCATACTAGTCCAGAAGCTACCTAAAAATACCAATAATTTTAGCAGACCGATGACCGATCGCCGGACACGTCGCCGCTGAATACTTGAGTAGTTTTGAGCAGCATCCAGATCGAATCCGTTTTGCGCGGCTATACCCATGATGTATTTGAATTTACGACTGTCGAGTAATCGCGCAGTCATAAATCCGTTCCAAGTTGCTAGTAATAATCGCCCTCGCCAAATATTCAGCATCGTACCGCCTAAATTCACAGATATCGGAGATATCTAAATGTCGCTAACTGGTTGTTTGTCAGAATATTCATTGGCTGAGATCTTTAATTTTGTCCAAGAGGGTCACAAAACTGGTCTATTGTCGATCGAGCCAGATCGCTGTTTGAGTCGTTCTGTGGATAACGCTTACTATATTTCTTTCCAAACCGGACGAATTATGTCTGTAGGTAACGGGTATGGAACAGAGTACACTGGCTTACTCAAGATGATGGAGCAACGGCAGTGGCTATCACTCGAACAAGTGACTGGCTTGTCAATTAATGCCAATCGATTGGGTCAACCATTAGGTACTTATCTCAAAGGTTGTAATCTGCTCGATACCGACCAATTGAGATTACTTTTTGATGCTCAAGTAGTTGCTAGTATCTGTAAGCTATTTGGTGAAATTCATTACGGACGGTTTAATTTTAATGCTCAAGCATCACTAATGTATGCCGAAATGACGGGGATTAGTTTAACAGCACAGGAAATGTCTCTACTCGGCTTGAGAATGCTCCGAGACTGGAGTAGTTTAAATGCTAAATTACCCGCACTCGAATCTTGCCTCCAAAAATTATCCTCAACCGAGCCAAAATTACGTTTAGATCGTCAAGAAACTAATGTTTGGAATCTAGCTCAAGGAGATATCTCGATCGAGACAATTGCCGAGCGGCTGGGACTGTCGATCGAGAAGGTTCAGCAGATTGCTTTTCGTCTATGTACGATCGGTTTGTTGCAGGAAGTTCCACAACCCTATATTTATAAACCGATCGATCTGCCAGATCCTATTGCTGCTAGTAATAGTAATGTTCCTAGTCCGGTTTCCAATTCGTTCTTGGGCAAATTAATGGGATTCTTGAAACAAAAGACTTAATTTGAAGATCCTGTTACATGTAGCTCTTCCGTGGGCATATTAAATGATGTATAGGTTCAGTTCCTCAAAATTACCCGATTAACTAATTTTCAGGCTAAACGGTGACTAATTGAGCGGCGATCGTAACCAAGAATTAATTCATTAGTTAAGCAAAATCTCCACCTATGTCTAATACACTTGCAAATCGCCCTACCTTGGGTCAATTTAGTAGCATTGTTTGTTTCAAATCAGTGATTACTGGGATGGAAGAAGCTTTAGGCGAAAAAGCTACAGCAATCGCCTTGATTGCCGCCGGACGCGAACGCGGTAAAAACCTTGCTAAAGAGTTGGGTTTATCCGGTTCTACTGAAGATCTCAGTGTCATTGCCGCTAAGTTAAACGAAGCAGTTGGTGCTAATGGTACCCACCTGACTGCTGTCGATAAAATCGTCCAAGAAGGCGATATTTACAAAGTTTATTGTTCGGAAACTGTCTGTTCTGCTGGCGAACCTCAAGGTTCCGATCGCAAATGTACTTTCACGCTGGGTGCAGTTTGGGGTGCATTGAGTGAAACCACTGGCAAAAAATTACGTGGTGTGCATACCGAATCCGTCTTGCGCGGCGGTACTCACGACGTGTTTGAATTCTCGACTCTCTAAATCTAGTCTCGATCGATCGGGATTCAATTATCAACCTGACCACATCAATTATTACAGAGAAAATCATGGGCACAAGTACGATCGGTGGAATTTTACAGAACTTTGTTTCGGGTACTGCGGATGTCCAAGGTGCAGCCTTGGTATCCCACGATGGCTTACCATTAGCCTCTAGCCTACCCGGTGCGATGGATGAAGAACGGACTTCGGCAATGTCTGCGGCAATGCTCTCGCTCGGCGAGCGTATCGGTAAAGAATTATCCCGTGGTAGTGTCGAAAAAATCATGGTTGAGGGTGCTGATGGTTATGGCATTCTCATGGGTTGTGGCGATGATGCGGTCTTCCTCGTATTGGCAAACCAGTCTGCTAAGCAAGGTTTATTGATGCTCGATATCAAACGAGCTGTCAATGAAATTAAAGCGGCACTCAATTAATTAATAATTAATAGTTAATAATTAATAATTGATTTGCAAGAGATAATTTAAAAGCGAATATCGACAATGATATTCGCTTTTATCTATCTTCTTTCATTTTTAAAAGTGCGATAAAAAATCATTATCGCTCAATTATTTAGATCCTCTTTAGATCTAAATTAGCTGAAGTAAATTAAAGACGATCGCCACTCAATATTATCTAAATACACTTTTCTTGCTGGATTTATGTATTTTCAAGAAATAGATATCCACTAACTCAT
>NZ_JANMZA010000246.1:0-6971 GCF_031382685.1 Chamaesiphon sp. OTE_8_metabat_110
TAATTCGCCGCTAGATTGTACGCCAGCGGTAGTGGGTGGCAAACGGTTATTTATCAGCACCACCAATGGTACCCGCACCTTGCAGCGCATCCAGGATGCCAAAATCGTCCTCGCCGCAGCTTTAGTCAATCGTCAAGCGATCGTGGATTATGTCATCACCCAGCAGCCGGAGACAGTCTGGATGGTAGGATCGGGATGGGAGGGCGATTATTCACTCGAAGATACCGTATGTGCGGGTGCGATCGCCGATAGTATCATTACTAAATTGAATGTACCCTTGTCGGATGTCGCTGGTAATGATGAACTAGTAGCCTCGATCGCGTTATACCGTCAGTGGAAAGACAATCTTTTAGACTTATTTTACCTCGCCAGTCACGGACAACGGTTGGTACGACTAGAATGCTTTGACGATCTCAAATTCTGTGCGACTCCAGATACTCTAGATATCATCCCAATTCAAACTAGCGTAGGCGTATTGCAAGCCCATTCGCACTAAGTCGATGGGAATTTACTAACAATTGTGATGCTACCTCCAATTAACCTGTAGGGGTGCCCCTTGCTTGCACTGAGCGTAGTCGAAGTGTGGGTACCCAAAGGTTTCAGCCGTAGCGATAAAATTTAAACACTGCCATCAAATAAACTATCGGTGATGCCCAGTCGATCTTGTCAGTATTTAAACCCTAGTTGGTGGGCAGTGCCCACCCTACATAAGTATGGTAAATGCCAAGCATTTGGTTTATATTTTACCCTATCTAAATCTGGGCGGTACGGAAAGACAGGCATTAAGTCTGATGAAAGAGTATCAACACCGCTATCGAGTAACATTGCTTGCGCCAACGGGTAAAGGGTTGCCACCTTTTTTAGAACAAAAACTCGATTACTGTGAATTTACAGCCTGGGAACGTAACTTTTTCAAAGGATTGCGAGAACTAATTGCGGGAATTAAAGCCGCTCAAAAACGTCAATCGATCGATCTGATCCACGTTCATGGCGCACACGAACTAATGATTCCCGTGCGGTTATTATTTCCCAAATTGCCGATTGTATTTACCGTACATGGCTATCATGGAGCCAGTGCAGATGTCAGCTATCGCTTAGCATGTTTATTTGCTAATCTCTGGGCAACTAAAGTAATTTCTGTCTGTCAAACAGAGTCCGACATTTTAGTCAAATTTGGCATGAATCCCGCCAAACTAGAGATGATTTATAACGGCGTACCGACACCAATACTCGATCGATCCAAATTCACATCTTTAGCCGAGCGATTCAATCTCGATCCTACCACCCAAACAATCATCGGTACGGCAGCTAGACTATCCGAAGCCAAAGGATTGACGTACTTATTACAAGCTTTTGCTAGAGTGGCACAAGGTAAACCAAATTTACGTCTGGTAATTGCCGGGGTAGGCGAATTAGAGCAACAGCTCAAGCAGCAAGCTCAAGATTTAGGAATTGCAGACAGGACAATTTTCACAGGTTATGTCAACGATTTACCTGAGCTAATGAGCTTATTTAACTTCTTTGTCTTGCCCTCGTTGCAAGAAGCCTGTAGTTTAGCTTGTGCTGAAGCAATGGCGCAACAAAAAGCCACCATCGGGACGACTATCGGCGGTATTGTCGAACAAATTGCCGATGGTAAAACAGGTTTTTTAATTCCGCCTAAAGATATAGACATGCTAGCTGAAAAAATGCAGTACCTGCTCGCTCGACCGGAATTAGTCGATGAATTTGCACTTAATGGCAGACAAAGATATGAAGAATATTTTGCACTCGATCGAATGCTAATCAAAACTGAAGACTTATACAATCAACTTTTAAATTAACTTTGATTTTGGTGCGTTACGCTGGCGCGATAACACACCCTACAATCTGAATTTTCTCTCTGCGTCCTCTGCGCCTCTGCGGTTAAATATGAACAGTTCGGATTCACCCCAACCACCAAAAAAAGTTTTATTTATCAGCAATGGACATGGCGAAGATCTCAACGCCATTCAAATAGTCAAAGCCTTACGCCAACAAATCCCAGATGTCAAAATCGGCGCAATGCCGATCGTCGGTTATGGTAATGCTTATCGTAACTTAAATATCGATATTATCGGCCCCACCGAAGCATTACCTTCAGGTGGTTTCGTCTATAACGACAGGTTTAAACTGCTAGAAGATATTCGATCGGGTTTATTTACCCTACTCTGGCGACAGGTTCAATCCATTCGTAAATATAGTCAAGATTGCGAAGCAGTTTTTGCAGTTGGCGATGTCGTCGTACTGCTGGGTGCCTACTTGACAGGCAAATCATACATCTCATTTATGGTATCGAGTTCGGCATATTATGAGAATAGAATGCAGTATCCGAAACTGACAGAATGGCTGCTAAAATCCGATCGCTGTCAGCAGATTTTTACACGCGATCGCTACACAGCCGAACTGTTAAATAAACAGGGTTATGACAAAGCGATATTTGTCGGCTTTCCAGCGATGGATGCTTTAGAAATTACGGGTAAAGACTTGCAATTATCGCCAGTACCACTAGTTGCCTTATTACCTGGAAGTAGATTGCCAGAAGCCGGAAATAATTTACAGCTACTTTTAGATCTGGCGATCGCAACTACACCATTATTTCCCAATGGGATTCAGTTTTGCGCCGCTGTCACGCCAAACTTATGTTTGCCAGATGCGACTGGTACGATCCCGCTCCAGCAGGTAGCAGCGGCAAGAGGGTGGGAATATCATCCGACAGGTTATTTGACTCATCCCGAGCATCAGATTAAGTTACGCTGCATTTACGACGCCTTTGCGGACATTTTACATCAGTGCGATCTTGTCGCGGGAATGGCTGGCACCGCGATCGAGCAAGCCGTCGGATTGGGTAAGCCCATTATTCAAATTCCTGGTGCTGGCCCTCAGTTTACCTATACATTTGCCGAAGCGCAAATGCGGCTATTAGGTTCCTCGATTCAAACCATCGGTACCAAACCAGCCACGGCGGAAACGATCGTTCAAGCGGCGCAAGCGATTCAGCGCACGTTGGGGAATGCAGAATACCTCCAACAATGTCGTGAAAATGGAATAGAGCGAATCGGCGGTGCGGGGGGTGGCGACGCAATGGCGCGGATTTTTGCCGATCGATTTTTAAAAACCGATTTATCCATAGGAAATAAAAATTAGGGGCAATCGATCGATTGCTTCTGCTTTGTAGCTCAAACAGATTGTCCTAAACTTCTTGACTGAATTGTCGAGCATAAAACTGAGCATAACGTCCAGATCGATCGAGTAGTTCGCTATGAGTTCCCGCTTCGATAATTTCACCATTCTCAATGACTAAAATCCGATCGGCTTTGCGGACTGTTGCCAAACGGTGAGCGATAATAAATACGGTACGATCGGCCATAATTCGTTCGAGTGCTTCTTGCACTAATGCTTCCGATTCGGAATCTAGCGCCGAAGTTGCTTCGTCGAGAATGAGAATGCGGGGGTTGAATAATACCGCTCTGGCGATCGCGATTCGTTGTTTTTGTCCGCCCGATAAAGTCGTCCCTTTTTCACCAACGTAAGTATAATAACCTTGCGAAAGTTGAGAGATAAATTGATGAGCATTAGCAATTTTAGCCGCCTCTTCGACATCTTTAATATCGAATTCTGTCTGTCCAAAAGCGATGTTCTGAGCGATATGTCCTGAGAGTAATACTGTATCCTGGGGGACGATGCCAATCTGACGGCGCAGACTTTTGAGCGTTACATCGCGAATATCAACACCGTCAATCGAGATGCTACCAGATGAGACATCATAAAAGCGATTTAACAAACTGAGAATTGTACTTTTCCCTGCGCCAGAAGCTCCGACAAGCGCAATCGTTTCTCCTGGTTTGATACTTAAGTCGAATGATTTGAGAATTGATTTATCGGGCGTATAACCAAAACTGACATGCTGATAATCAATCTTACCTGTAATGCGGGGTAACTCGATCGCGTTAGGCTTTTCGATAATTGTGATTGGAATATTGAACAAATCAAAGACGCGATCGATTGAGGCTTCTGCCTGTTTGATCTCATTATAATTACCTGTAGTAATCGAGATTGGATCGATCATTAAGGCGATTGCAGTTGCATAACCCACAAATTTGCCTCCAGTCAAGTTTCCTAGCGAAATTTGCCAACCAGCCAAGACAAATAAGAACAAAATACTTGCTGCTTGGATAAAGCCAATAATCGGATACTGAAAAGCTTTGAGGTTTTCAGTACTGTATTTTGCTTGACGATTTAGCTCGGCTTCTTGCCCAAATCGAAAATTAGCATAATCCTCGGCTGCGAAAGCTTGAATCGATCGCATGTTGCCAGTAAATTCAGTAACCAATGAAGATAAATCTGAAGTTCTGTTCTGACTGCGGAGGGAGAATTTACGGAGTTGTTCTCCAAACCAGCCTACTAAAATAGCAATCAGGGGTGCCATAATAAACACAGCGATCGTCAATTGCCAATTTACCCAAACTAGATATCCCAAAATTAGGATTAATTGCAGTACACAAGGGATAAATTGATGAAAAATTTTGTAGATAACTTCAGCGACTCGATCGATATCTTCAGTCAAGCGATAGGCTAAATCCCCAGTCTGCACGACCTGAGTATAAGCCGAACCTACTTTTAGTAAATGATTGTAAATTCGTTTGCGTAAATCTAAGGTGACGGAAAATGCGACCTTCGCCATCAAAGCATCTTGTCCGTATTGAGCAATGCCCCGAATTACAAATACCAATCCACCAATTAAGCTGAGTTTAATTAATAACTCAACATTTCCCGCACCTAAATATTTAGATATATCTCCTGCTAAATATGCCATCAATGGCGAGAAAAGACTAAATACAACAACGCAGAATAAGCCGATGCTAATCATCTGCCAATGAGGATTCAGATAGGGAAGAAGTTGCCAATAGTTAGAACGCTGTTTCAAAAGACTCACTCGATCGCTAAACGACCTAATTATAGACGGGATTGGGTTTTAGTTTGTTCGCAAGCTCCTAAACTAGTATGCGTAAACATCCATAGAAATTGTTTCGATCGGCTGAGAATTACTATGCAGCATCGATCTAATATGTTCTGTGGTCGCTCGGCTGAAGATCGCTTCTCCACAGTTAGAGCAAACTGTCGTAGGAATATTTGCCACAAGATGAAATTTGCCGTCAATTTGAAACACCTCGCTAATATTCTCGGCGTGAGACTTTCTCGAATTACAAATATGGCACTCAAACATTATGTTCTCCTGGTTTTGTAGTCAATCCATTTATTTTCATTTGGTTGTTAATTAATTCATGACTTCCATCAAACATTCAGCAATCCTGTGTGCGGCTCCAGGTTTACCCATCCGTAACAAACCATTCTGCGCGATCGATTGTAGTCGATCTGGCTGCTGCAATAGTTTCTGGATCTCCACTCCCACATCTTGCGGCTGAGATACTAAAATTACCGATTCACCCAATAGTCGCGTTTGCGCCTCGGCAAAACCTGGGGTAAACTGAGGGCCAGCACCAGGAATAGTAAAAGCAGGTTTCCCCAAACCGATGAATTGTTCCGTCGCCGTGCCCGCCATCGCGATCGCGCAGTCCCCTTTGTGCATAAACTGTGCATAAGCTTGAGTGCCGATGGCGATCGTGGCATTTTCGCGCTGATAATAAATTGCCCCCGCAGCGGGAATCAGCTCGGTTAGCTCCGCATCGGGATCGACAACTGGCAGCCAACCCGATCGACTGAGATCGCCCTGCAAGGTATCCAAATCTAGCGTCGGGACGATTGCAGCCAAACAGATGATCTGACGCTGCTTAAAGACCGAAATCAGACTAGTTACGGCGATAAGTACCTGCTCCCAATTGGCATAAGCCTCCGGCGGACGAGAACCAGGTAATAAGGTAACAATCAGCGGACGCGCTAGTTCGCGTTTGACCGATTGCGGCTGGTAAAATAGCGATCGGCTCGGCTCGGTGGCGACTCCATCCATCATCGGATTGCCCAGATCGAAAGCTGAGATTTGATGCTGTTGCAGAATTTCGGTAGTTAGCTTATCGCGGGGAAATACCGCCCGACACCTACTGCGACTCAACAACCACCGTTCCCACGGCAAGTAATAGGAGCCAGTTCTAACTTCGATCGAGTCGCGCTGTGATGGTAATATGTTCCCCTGACGATCGCGAATATAGTACTCCGATTTGGCCGTGCCGATAAAGGCATAATCCGCCCCACTCATCCAGGCAAATAATAGCGGCACGATATCGCCAACTGCCAGAATCGTACCCCCAGCTTGCGCCCAATTGCGAGCAGTCCGAATTTGCGCGATCGTCAATCCTACCAATCCCCCCTGAAGATCCCGCGCTAATTGCCGACTATCCTGATTGAGAAATCCTCCCGATGGCAGCGTTTGAACTTTACCCGCGATCGAGAAGTCATTATTACTATATGCCATGCCCACACCCACGATCGGCAAAGTAACTATTTCTGGCGGCTGGGCTAATTTTCGCAACTCTTGGAGCACTGGTAATGCGATCGCATCTTCACCATGTCCGTTGCTGATACAGAGTAATTTCATAAATTAGTGAATAGTGGATAGTGAATAGTGGATAGTAATAATAAATTAGATTCTGACACCCTAAATGCGCTTGCGCGTTACACTCCACAGCTATCCACTATTCACTATCCACTATCCACGCTCCCCTCCCCAAATCCCTAAAAGTACTATATAATGAAAGGACTCGGGGCTGTAAAGGTTTCGACGTGTTGGCGAAAGCTGCACTGTGATACAGGTCGAGAGTGAGTCACCTCTCGTTAATATCGGCTCAAATAAATATAGATGCAAACAACATTGTACCTTTCGCTCGTAAAGCAGCTCCTGTAGCCGCCTAAAAAAAACTTACGATTAATTTCTAAGTCGAGCATTTATAGTATGACTCCGTTAATTACTATAACTAAACCCTCAACGGATGCTCTAT
>NZ_JANMZA010000247.1:0-22617 GCF_031382685.1 Chamaesiphon sp. OTE_8_metabat_110
GGTAGAGGGTAGAGGGTAGGGAATGGGGAGTTGGGAGTTGGGAGACGGATCGTTTAAGTCTTTTACCTCTTACCTCTTACCCCTTACCCTTTACCCTCTACCCTCTACCCTCTCTCTACCCTTTACCCTTTACACCTGGATCGAGCCTTGCTAATGCGGCATCGACGGAGGTCTGGAGTGAGAGAAATTGCTCTAGTCTGACGAGCTTAACAGTCTGGGTAACTCGTGCGTTGGTGACAATTTGGACGGTTCCTTCAACACCTTGAGCCTTTTTAACTAGTTGGACTAGCGCACCCAAGCCAGAACTATCGACAAAATCGATTTTAGATAGATCCAGAATCAGGTTTCCAGGGCCTTCTTCGACGCACTTATCCATGACCTTTCTAAAAGTCGGCTCTGAAAAGGCGTCTAGTAATCCAGTCAGACGGAAGAGTTGATAGTTATCTTTGACTTCGCGAGTGCCTCGGAGACTCACGGTTAGGCTTAGTGGTTCAGCGATAATAGCCTCCTTAAATTTTTACTTAAATAAATTATTATTTAGCGAGCGATCTCACACAATACTCTGGATCGATTCCAAGTTACAGCTATTTTGTCAAGTTTATCCTCTATCTAATGGCTGGCAATCGATCGCCCGTCTTCTATGCCTATTTTCTCGACTCCCGCATCTGTTGGACGAATTTGGCAAACAGATAATCGGCGTCATGTGGGCCAGGACTGGCTTCTGGATGATATTGCACCGAGAAGCAGGGCAGCGTTTTGTGCTGCAATCCGGCGATCGTCCGATCGTTTAAATTGAGATGGGTGATCTCGATTTCGGCACTCAACGAATCAGCCGCGATCGCAAAGCCATGATTTTGGCTGGTGATTTCGACTGTTTGGGTGAGTCCGGCGGGTTGATTGAGTCCGCGATGTCCGAATTTGAGTTTGAATGTTGCCGCGCCCATGGATAGACCGAGGATTTGATGACCCATACAGATGCCGAAAATCGGCTTGTCAGCACTCAATAACTCTTTAGTGGTGGCAATCCCATTAGCCACTGCGGCGGGGTCGCCAGGGCCATTAGAGAGGAAGATCCCATCAGGGTTGTGCTGGAGAATTTCAGCAGCGGAAGTACCCGCTGGCACGACAATCACCCGACAACCGTGGCTCGCTAACCGTTTGAGGATATTGCGCTTGACGCCAAAATCCAGGGCAACTACCGTTAATTTTTCGAGATCGCTAGCTGGGTCGTCGGATCTAAACTCCCACATCGCTTCGCTCGGCTGCGACCACTCATATACTGCTGGCGTAGTAACATTATCGACCAAGTTTAACCCGGTCATATCGGGCGCAGATTTGACCAGGTTTAACAGTTCGGCAGGATCGAGAACTTCTGTCGAAATCGCCCCATTCATGGCTCCAGCCGATCGCAATTTGCGAGTCAGCGCACGGGTGTCGATGCCATAAATCCCCGGAATATGGTGATGTTCGAGATATTTAGGGAGAGAGGCTGTCGATCGCCAGTTACTCGGACGATAGCAGACATTCCGCGCGATCGCACCTTTTACGTGAGGAGCGTGAGACTCCTCATCGTCGGGATTGACGCCTGTATTACCCAATTCTGGATAGGTAAACACGACAATTTGACCGCTATAGCTAGGATCGGTGAGGACTTCTTGATAGCCAGTCATCCCCGTATTGAAGACAACTTCGCCAATGGTCGTACCCATTGCGCCAAATGACCAACCAGGGTAGGTTGTGCCATCCGCTAGAACCAATAATGCTGGCAATACCGCAGAAACGGACATAGTATTTACAAACGGGTTATTGTGGCGGATGCTATTATACCACCCCTGAGATCTTTAATTAGTTCCCTCTTTTTCATCAGATTAGGAACGCGCTTCTCTGAAAGAGAAGCGTTGCAAACGAATGTCATCGATCGTCTCCCGTGAAGAGTCAATGCAACTTATTCGTCTGCTTCATAAATTTTAGCTAGTTTAAGCATCTTGATGTATCACTTGGTAAAGACAGAGGGAACTATAGGTATATCCGATATACTCCCCAACTATTTTCCCTTGAACTCAAGTTGCTCGAAAGTCGTGCCGAGTCATCAACCGTCTGACTGGCAAAAAACAGGTCTGAAACTGACATCCAGCCACCAAGGGCGGGATGTAGTACTAGCGATCGATCTAACTGGAAGTGTCCGCTTGAATGATGAGGGGCGGTTACGGCTCAAACAGATTATTCAAGATAGTTTGCATCCCGGTGATGCGGTATATGTCGTGCCATTTGCCTCGACGGTGAATCCGTTGCAACCACAGGTAGATTGCTTATCCGCAGATGCGGCGATGCCGTTTAGTGGTAAGCCAGCGGATATCGATCGCATTCTTCAGACATTGCCGCTCAAATCTAGTAATGCTTTACAGAATACCGATATTCAGATCGCGGAAGCGACAATTTACAAAGGTTTAGCGCAGTTAAATCAGTGTCGGCTCACCGCTAATAAAAGTATTCGATCCCAGTCGGTGGTGTGGCTGACAGATGCGCCACTATTAACTAAACCAGGCATCACTTCGGCTACATGGGTAGAGACTCCAGCCACTAGTCCGTTTCGTCAGCAAAATTCGGCAGAAAGTAAGGAGCGACAAGAATGGCTGAATGCTTTGCCATTGCAAATGCGATCGCAAAAAATCGGCAACTATAACTTGAGTGTGGTGGATATTGCGCCGACAGTGCAGGAATTTTGCACCCCAGCACCAGGTGGGAGCGAAACCTGTTTGATTAATGGTTATTTAGTTCAGCAGCTTTGGCTACCCGTTTTACTGAGTTCTTTGGGCATATTAACAACACTAGCAGGTGGTATTTGGTGGTTTAGACATTGGCGCAGTCTCCAGCAAGCTTGGAAGCTAACAATTGGCGATGCAAGTGACTCTGAGCAACAGATTTGCTATCTCCGCAATCGGCAAAAGTTGGGCATCGGTAGCGATATCGAATGTCGGGGGCACGATATTCGCGGCTACCTGCGGCGTGAGGGCAACAAGTTGTGGTTGGAGCCGAGTGGTGAGTTGCCGATTCATTACCAAAATAGCGAAGTCACTCAACGTCAAATCCTGACAGGTAGATGTATTCGGCTCAATTATCCCCACCAGTCTCGCGAATTGGAACTCACGATCGTTATTAACTAAACTATGCACTGATTTTGGCAGCAGTTCTAGTTTTTAAAAATAAAACTCTTGTAATCCGCATTCTGTCGTCAACAATCGAATCACTGAAATATTTATTTTGGTGATAGAGTCTACAATCTCCCATCTCCCCTCTCCCATTTAAAATTATGTCTCAAACTATTCAACGGACTCTTTGCATCGGCTTAGGTGGTACTGGGCGGGATGTGCTGATGCAGATTCGGCGGCTGATTATCGATCGATATGGCAGGCTCGATGCTTTGCCAGTGGTGAGTTTTGTCCATATCGACGCGGATAAAGGGGCGAGTGATATTTCGGGTTTGAGTACTGGGAATACCTATCGGGGTGAAAATATTCTGTTCACGCCTGCGGAACGGTTAACTGCAACGATGAGCAGTCAAGAAATCGACCAGTTAATCGGTGGATTGGAGCAGCAGGGTGAATTTGAACGTCAGAGTCCCTACGATCATATTAGAAGCTGGTTGCCACCTCAATTGATTCGGAATGTAAAGGCGATCGAAGATGGTGCTGGCGGGATTCGCCCCGTGGGGAGACTATCTTTTTTCCATAATTATCGCAAGATTAAAGCTGCATTTGAGACTGCCGAAAATCGCACCAGAGGGCACGAACAAGCTATGCTAGGGCAGGGATTTAGCGTGGAGTCTGGTTTAAACATTTTTGTGGTTGGCTCTCTGTGTGGCGGCACTGGTAGCGGGATGTTTTTGGATGTGGCGTATGCGCTACGAAAGGCTTATGGGGATATTGAGAATAAATTAGTCGGCTACTGGGTGATTAGTCCCGAACTTTATGGCGATACTCCCAGCATGAATGCCAATGTTTATGCGGCATTGAAGGAGTTAAACCACTATGCGGCTAGTAATACGCGGTTCAAAGCCTGTTACGATCCTCAGCAGTTGATTTCGGTGGATGAAGATCGTCCGCCGTTTGATTTTACTTACGTGCTGTCGAATCGCACGGCGACAGATTATCGGATTCTAGATAAAAATAAGCTCTGTAATGTCGTCGCTCACAAAATTTTCCTCGACTTTGGCGACGAATTGACTTCGGTAATTAAAAGCCAGAAGGACAATTTCCGCGATAAACTCACCCGCTTAGATAGTCATCCTCGTCGTAATGTCCAACGATATCTGACGTTTGGATTAGCTAAAATCTATTCGCCCCAAGAGCGAATCGTGCAAATGTCATTGACTAATGTCAGTCGGCGACTGATTAATTTTTGGCTCCGAGGCATCGGGCAAAGTCCAGATCCAGGGCTATTATTAAATCGCTTTTTATCGAAGTGGGGTGACTCTAGCGCGGATCGAGAATTTCCCCACCGTCTGCGAGATCTGGTGCAAGATAATGGCAAAACATTCGCGCAAGCTCTAAAGACTTGGAATAGTAAAATCGAACAAGAAATTGCGATGGTGAAAACATCAACAGATCGATCGCAATTACTCCAACAACTCCGCAGCGATACCCGCGCCCAGTTTCGGAAAGTTCAACCTGGAGAAACTGATGATATTCGCGGTGCATGGTTAACTCGCATCCAAAAAACTCAACCCCAACTTAGCAATCTCCTCATAAATGATATCGGGCACTTTTTTGGCGAACTACTCACCCCATCTCATTCTGAATTTTCGCTCAATAGTGCCCGTGGTTGGCTCGAAGCGATCTTGACACACATCAATGACTATCAACGCGGGCTAGAAGATTATATCCAAAACAAAGGTGGTTTATCCACTCAAGAAGATCTCGATACTCAATGGCGAAATGCCGAGCGTCGGATTCAAGATATTGAGGAGAAAAAAGGTTTTCTCGGCATGTTAGATAATAACAAGCAGAAAAACAAAGATTTTCAGATTGAAGCTACGCAGATTGTCACTATTAATAAAAAGCTAATTCAGGAGAACTTTGATTATCAGCTTTATAAAACAGCATTAGTTATCGCCAGTGAACTATCGAGCTTTATTCGATCGCTCATCCTGGAAGCTGGCTGGATCGACCAATTATTAGTCGCAGTCGAACTAAACTATAAGAAGCGGTGTGAAGATCTAGAACGACTGAATCCAGACGGAATTACTGGTGAAGCTTTGTTCTCACCGGAAGATGCTAATGTCTGCTACCTCGAATTTCTACCAGAGCAGAATGAAAAATCTATTCTCATCGATATCAGTGGGCAAATTCTCACCGAGAAGTTTACATTCGTCGAACAGTCATTGATGTACTTCTTAGTGCGAGTGACTGACGAGGAAAAGACATCAACTGGCTCGGTAATTCATTATTTTGTCGGCTCCCGCGATGTCGATGAAAGATTGGTAGGAACTAATATTACTGCGACGATAGATAAAATATTTGGTACTCAAGCGATTAGTTCATTACAGCCAGTCATGGCAAGGTTTCTTCAGAAATACCCGCTAGCTTCTGGTAATGCCGAACGCCGAATGCGTCAAATTATTAGTGAAGCTCAACCATTACTTCCCTTATTAACTAGAGATGGGCATTTTTATGAGGATGGTGGTAATAAGTCCGAAATTATTGCTTTCAAGCAAACCGACGATCGCGCTAGTCAACAATTACAAGAGTTACTAACTAGAAATGTTGGCATTAGCGAATCTATACTTAAATCAAGTCAAAATGATAGTGAAATAACGATTGTCAATGAATATGCAGCTTTCCCGCTGCGGTTAATTCAAGGGATCGATCGAATGCGCGAACATTATGATCGCGAATGCTCCCAAAACAGAGCGCGAATTCATAACGACTATCAACAAATATTCTCCGAAATTATCCCACCAGATGCGCGGCGGATGGAAGAGATGCAAGATGCTTTCTATGCTTGCTTGGCTTTCGGGATATTGGTACCGCAGGATAATTGTTACCTGTACGAAGTATATGACGAATTTCGCGATCGCAATAACTCGATTCAACTCAGTCTAATTTGGAGCGAAGCCTTAGAGCAGATATCCAAATCTAACGGCGTTGTGGAGAGCCTGCGAGATCGACGCAATAGCATTATCACTGAAATTCAAACCAATCCCAGCCAATGGACGGACATATATTTACCGCAACTGCGATCGTTTATTCAGCAGGTAGATAATCTCTCTAGAAATAGCCCAAACTACTCTGAAATTAACATCGTACTCGGTGAAGAAGCGACAATCGATCGACCAGCCACAAACGGAATTTTAAAGCTGCTATGGGGCTATTTAGACAAGTTAGCACAAGAGGCTAAAACCAATTCGATTAACTATAGTCAAACGCTACAAGCTCAACGTCCAGTTACTAACGATCGAGATTCGTTTGCGGAGTCTTCTCTTGGGGAAATTGATGCAGATATAGTTGATGCTAAATCTTCATAACATGAATTATGACTGGTAACATTATACCAGCCATACATCTAAAATTTTTACTAAAATCTATATTTAATAAATGCAAATTTTTACATTAATACCATCAGAAACTTGGGCTTCGATTTTAATATTAGTTATTATTAGCGGTGCGGCAGTTTCTTTACGGCTTACTCTTTACAAAAAACTTGAAGAAACCAATAAAAAAACTTCTCGACTATTGCTGGGTGGCAATTCAGAAGGAATTCAACCACCAATTGTCGCTCGACTGAGAGAACGTTATAAAGAGGCAAGTGAAAAGTTAGAGCATGTCAATACTCCTGCGTTAATTGATAGTGTCTACAAGGAAGAAAGAGTAAGATTTTTATTTCTCAAACTGCAATACGATCGCGCAGATGGCATTACTAAAGCCTTACCAAATTTATTAATCGCTTTTGGCTTGATCGGTACCTTTTGGGGAATCACTAGCAACTTAACCAATATTTCAAGTATCGTAACTGGTTTCAGTGAAAGTACTCCTGATGTTGGTAAACTAGTTCAGGGATTGCAATTACCACTACGAGATATGGGAGTTGCTTTTTCTACAAGTCTCTTTGGATTATTAGCAGGATCGATCTTAACTGTAAATAATACTACTTGCAGTATCAGCATTGCCAAGTATCAATTAATATCAGGATTAGAAGACTATCTCGATAATATCTATAAACCAACTGTTGAAGGTAATACTAGACTAGATACAGCGATCGATCGCATGGTAACGCAACAGCAAGAATTTCTCACCAGATTTCATGAAAATGTCGGTGCAGCACTAGAAAGATCCTTCGGTAAAGCTGCAAATCAAATTGCTGAAGAATGCGGCAGAATTAACAAAATTGCCGAAAATGTCTACACCAACTTCTCAAATGCTGCTGGTACAATCTCTACAGGTGCAAGTACCTTTCAGTATGCAGCTAAATCCCTAGAGTCTCAAACTAAAACTCTCGCCGAATCCCTATATGAATTTAAAAGTGGCGTAGATACATTTAAAATAGCCGCTAACCAAATCGAAAATAATAATATCGTCCAAAATCTCGATCGCATCTTAGCAGAACTAAATACCAGTCAACAGGCTTTTACTAATTCTACTCAAACTCTAGAGAATTCACTTGAAGGTATTACCAGCAGCAACAAGACAGCCGCAGAATTAGCCGAAAAAGTGTATCAGAGTTTGCATACTTCGATCTCTTCTATGGATAACGCATCTACAACCATCGAACGTAGTGCAAATACTTTTTCAAGTGCAGTCACCTTGATGGAAACTCATGCTCAGACTTTTGCATTTTTTGTACCAGGAATTCAAAAAAGTGCAAAAACTTTTGAGACAGCGGCTAATAAATTGGAGCAAAATAATATCATCCAAAATCTCGATCGAGTATTAGCAGAATTCACCACCACTCAAACAGCTTTTACCCATTCTACCCAAACTCTGCAAGGTTCACTCGAAGGAATTACCACCAGCAACCAAACAGCCGCGCAACTAGCTCAAACAGTTTACACGACATGGCAAGCCTCTACAAATAAAATTGATGCCGCATCTGAAACAATCAATAATGGGGCGATCCTCTTTCAGCAAGCCGCGACATCATTGCAAGGGCAAACACAAACTTTAGTAGGATTGGTACCACAGCTACAAACTGGCATAAGTGACTTTGTATCGGCTGCTAATAAAGTTAAGACAAACAACATTATTAAAAATTTAAATACTTTAGTAACAAACCTTGGCACCACTCAAGCAGAATTTACCAACTCAACTCAAACTTTAGCGGTAGGTGTTGAAGAAATGATGAGCAGTCATCAGCAAGCAAATCAAATCATCAAACAAGTCTATCAAGGGCTGGTAACAACTACCTCCAGCCTTCAAGAAGGATCGCATGATTTCGTTAATGCTGCTCAGGTTGTTCGAGATAGTTTACTCGCACTCGATCTCACTAACGCCGCTAATAAGTGGCAAAATACTCAGACTGAATTTGCCAATTCTACCGCAATCTTTAGTCAAGCTTCCAAAAATCTCCAGCCAGTTACAGCCAAATTAGAGCCAGCAATTGCTGCGATCGATCGAGCAGTTAATTCTCTTCAACAAGTTGGATCGGAAGTAGTCAATCTGAGTAAAAATAACGTCCAAGTTTCTGAATCGACACAAACTGCCATAGATGGATTCAATCGCAATTATCTAAAAGTATTGAACAACACAGATTTATCTATCCAAGATATTGGTATAACAAATCGCTCCAATTGGCAATCATTAGTAAATATCTTGGAGCCAAAAATTCAAACCGATCGAGAGTCTTTACAAAGATTGTTAACAGTGATTGAAAAACTAGAAATAATTGTGTCAAATGTTGACAATAAAAATAGTAGAGAGCGATCGGGTTTACAAGGGCTTTCGCAAAGTAATTAAATTAAAATGTTATGTCTAGAAGAATCGATCGATCCCATCAAGATGAAGAGTTAAATATATTTCAAGCATTTACCGATCTGATGTCAAATGCTTTCATGATTATTAGCTTTTTATTACTAATTAGTTTATTACAGTTGATATTAAAGACTGAAGAAAAAAACATATCTGTCGAGCCAATTATTATTGATGAAAAGTCTGGGGAATTCAAATTTCCTTCAGGAAGTGCAAATCTAACACCTGAACTCCTCAAGCATATTCAGACAAATGTTATACCCGCAATTCAGAACGCAACTAGACAAGGTAATATTGATTTTATCCAAGTAATTGGTCATACGGATAGCCAGGGAATTAGTAATGCCAGTAACCTTGACGGGAAACTCACCGCCGCTGCGACTGGAAGTGAAAAAATTAACGCTTTGAAAGCTGGATCTAATACCGATCTAGGTCTAATGAGAGCAGTCGCAGTAGTCCAGTTTTTGAATACCAAAAAATTAGGCAAAGTTAATTTCAGAGCTTATTCTGCTGGTCAATTATACATGCCATCGGGTAAACTTGCCAAGATCGATCGAGGTGCCGATGATACTAGACGCAGGATTGAAATTCGATTTATTCCTTATGGGCAGAAGAAATAATAAAGACTATGCTATTTTGTATGACTACTTCGATTTTCCAGTTGCATCAGTGTGATGATTACCAAATAATTGGAACTACGCCCGACATAGTGATGTTTCGATCGCAAGTCAGAATACTAACCTGTTTGCCTTGATTTTTTAAGATTATCGCAGTAGCTACAATCTGTCTATCGTGCATTTCATTGATACTGAGTAAAGTATTTGTAATTTCAATGATTGCTCGATCTAGTGGATAAACAACGACCCTTGGATCGCCATTAACTGCGGTATGTAAATCGTTAACTGAAGGAATGGAAGTTTTCCCTCTCTCGACGATAAAGGATGCTTCAGCTAGCGCAATCGCTGGTAAAACTAATTTACTTTCTGAATTTTCCAAAATCTGCTTTGCCGCGTTTCCCAACCGAGGATTACCTTCTAGAAACCAAATTAACGCATGAGTATCAACGATGTATTGCATTTCAACTCCAGTCGAGAGAATCATCTATATCTTCCTGGAACTCGGCGATTTTAAAATCTTCGGTGGTAGATTGCTTGTTGCCTGAAAACATGCCAAGAGTGATAAATCGATTTGTCGGATTAGTATCTATAGAATCTAAAAAGGTAACTATTACTTTACTCGATCGAATATTTGGCGGAATCTCCGTTAATTGGACAATTCCATTTTCATAAGTTCCCGCGATTGATTGCAACATATCTACATTCCTGAAGTTAATATGTGTATTCAGTGCTTCTAATATCCTAGCTCAGAGACAGAGCTTTCGCATCCATGATTTAGTGAATAAAGCTCAATAATTATTAGTTCTTCACAGATTGCGCGTGTTGTTTCAACACCTGCTTTAAATACTTCCCAGTATGCGACTTAGGATTTTTCGCCACCTGTTCTGGCGTTCCCACTGCTACTAATTCTCCTCCCTTATTACCACCTTCTGGCCCCAGATCGATCGTCCAGTCGGAGCAGCGAATCACGTCGAGGTTGTGTTCGATGACGATCATGGAGTTCCCCTTGTCTACTAGTCTTTGCAGCACGTCGAGGAGCTTGTGGACATCGTAGAATGACAGTCCGGTGGTAGGTTCGTCAATTAAGTACAAGGTTTTACCCGTGGCGCGTTTGGAGAGTTCGGTGGCGAGTTTGACGCGTTGGGCTTCGCCGCCGGAAAGGGTAGGGGCGGTTTGTCCGAGTTTGACGTAGCCCAAGCCGACATCGACGAGGGTTTGGAGGCGGGTGGCGGCGCGGGGGATATTTTGGAAGAATTCTAAGCCTTCTTCGACGGTCATATTTAGGACATCGGCGATCGATTTGCCTTTATATTTAACTTGGAGGGTTTCGCGGTTGTAGCGTTCGCCTTTGCAGACATCGCATTGGACGTAGACATCGGGGAGGAAGTTCATCTCGATGATATTTACGCCTTGTCCGCCACAGGCTTCACAGCGTCCGCCTTTGACATTGAAGGAAAATTGTCCGGCTTTATAGCCGCGTGTTTTGGCTTCGATGGTTTGGGTGAAGACTTCGCGGATGGTGTCGAATACGCCTGTATAAGTGACGGGATTCGATCGCGGAGTACGTCCGATCGGCGATTGATCGATGATAATAACTTTATCGATCGCACTAATGCCTTGCAACTCATCGACATCTTTGGGAAATGGTACCCGTTTGGTGAGGTGGTGCTGTAAGGCGGGGTGCAATAGCTCGTTAATGAGGGTGGATTTGCCCGAACCGGATACGCCTGTAATTGAGACGAGTTTACCGAGCGGGAACTCGACATCGAGATGTTTGAGGTTATTGCGGTTGGCGTTTTTGAGGGTGAGATTGCGTCCATTTCCTTCTCTACGGATGGCGGGTGTCTCGATTCCCATGCGTCCCGATAAATAGGCACCTGTAATTGAATCTTCGGAATTTAGCAGCGCATTTAGGTCGCCCTCGACGACGATCTTACCACCATGTACGCCTGCACCGGGGCCGATATCGACGAGATGGTCGGCGGCGCGGATGGTGTCCTCGTCATGTTCGACAACGATGAGGGTATTGCCTAAGTCGCGCAATTTGGTGAGGGTGTCTAGTAGCCGTCCGTTATCGCGCTGGTGCAAGCCGATACTCGGTTCGTCGAGGACGTATAATACGCCTGTCAAGCCGGAACCGATTTGGGTAGCGAGGCGGATGCGTTGGGCTTCGCCGCCGGAGAGGGTCATCGCCGCTCGATCGAGTGTGAGATAATCTAAACCAACGTTGAGTAAAAATTGTAGTCGGGCGGTAATTTCTTTGAGAACTAATTCGCCGATTTTAATTTGTTTATCAGTTAATTTTAGACGATCGAGTTTGTCCAAGCATTCATCGATCGATGCACTGGTAAAATCCAGAATGCCATACTGCCCCAATTTTACCGATTGGGCTTCGGCTTTTAAACGATTGCCACCGCAGGCTTCACAAGGGCGATTGGTAAGGTATTGTTCGAGCTTTTGCTTTTGCAATTCTGAGGCATCATTGTATTGACGATCGAGAATTTTAAGTACACCTTTAAAGCGACGATGTTCGTCGATATCTTCCATCCAAATCGGCTCGGTGCGTCCTTCCAAAACCAGGTTTTTCTGTTCGGGAGTGAGTTTATTCCACGGGGTATCGAGGGCAAATCCGGCGGCTTGACCCAGGCTATATAATAGGGATAAATAATAGGAATTATCTTTATCCGACCACGGTGCGATCGCGTGGTAGACAGCCGCAGATGGATCGGGAATAATTAATTCGGGGTCGAATGTGCGGGAGCTACCGATACCGTGACAAGCTGGACAAGCACCGTAAGGTGAATTAAAAGAGAACAATCGCGGCGATAATTCTTCCATTACTGCGCCATGTTCGGGACAGGCAAATTTCTCTGAAAAGACTAGTTCTTGTGGTAAGTTTTCCTTGTTTTCCTCAGATTCATCCGCTATAATGGAAATGGTGGCTATACCTTCTCCATGTCGTAAACAGGTGGTCAAAGAGTCGGATAAGCGCGATTCGATCCCTTCTTTATTAACCAACCGATCGACCACAATTTCGACCGTATGATGTTGATTTTTATCTAAGACAATCCGATCGGCTAATTCGCGAATTTCACCATTTATCCGCACTCTTACGAAGCCTTCAGATGCGAGACTAGATAACACCTTTTGATGCGTCCCTTTCTTACCACGCACAATGGGAGCTAGGATCTGAAACTTAGTCCGTTCGGGGAGAGCGCGAATTCTGTCGCTCATTTCATCGATTGTTTGGGGCGCGATCGATCGATCGCACTGCGGACAGTGCGGCGTACCCGCGCGACCGTATAATAACCGAAAATAATCATAAATCTCCGTTACCGTCCCGACAGTCGATCGGGGATTATTAGAAGTAGACTTTTGATCGATCGAGATGGCTGGACTCAAACCTTCGATCGCATCCACATCTGGCTTATCCAATTGTCCCAGAAATTGCCGCGCGTAGGCACTCAGGGACTCCACATACCGCCGCTGACCCTCAGCAAAAATCGTATCGAAGGCGAGGGAGGATTTGCCCGAACCAGACACCCCTGTGAATACTATCAATCGATCGCGCGGTAGCTCTAAACTAATATTCTTGAGATTATGCTGTTTTGCACCACGGATGCGAATGGTGTCTCGGTCGGTTGAAGCCATAGGGATCGAGCGGGGAATTCACGATAGAGCAAACTTATGTTTTAACACAATTGTTCGCTGTCTTGACGTCTTCCCCGATAAATTATTCGCACAAATTCGATCGTCAGCTCTCGACCCGATCGGTGGGAATATAATTAGACTTGGAGGATAATCTCGTCCGGCGTTGTGCGAGTAGGTGAGCATCAGCCATTGAGATTACCTCCGGTAGGCTACGCCAACGCTTCATCTAGCATTAAATTGGTGATATCTAGCATCCGACAAGCTGCTCTCAAATTAGCAATATCTCTGGCTCTAGTTTCCGGATCGGGCATTTTAAACTCTTTATTCATGACTAATTCCAGTTACGTTGAATATCTTGTAAACTAGCGATACTTACATCTAGAGATGCTTGAGTTTGTTCGAGCGATCGAGCTAAGGTGAATTACAATAGGCACTAGCATTACCAGCGACTTGAGATGGTGAACCATAGGGTAAATTGGACACCATACATTTTGTTGATTGACCTCTTTGATTAAGACCATTTCTCATTTGGTTATTCAAATTGCCGATCGCTTGAGCGCCTACCGCACTGCTGCGATTTTGGTAAGCTTGAGCAACTTGATTGCTCATTTCAACCAACTGTGCGCCCTTTTCGTTGAGCATGGTAAATTTAGTCAACAATACATTTAATTTAGCGTCGTCACGAGCTTGGATGGCACTCCGAGTCTGCTTGGAAAGTTGATTGTAGCCCCGATAAACCTGAGCTAGTTCCCCCCTGATTCGGTATGTGGTGTCTAATGTGGTTTGGGCTGATGCTGGATCGCCAGCATAGTAAGGCAAGCTTTGTAATCCCAACTCACTATTTCGCTGAAGATGAACGGCTGCTTGCCCAGATGTTTGGATGAGAACGTTGGTAAGTTTAAATGCTCGATCGCGATTGGGTGCGTTCCGGAATTGCTCGAATGCCGCAGCATATTTAGTAGTTGCCTGATTTGCTAGCTGTTCTTCTTGGTTGGCTGCATCTACTAATGGGCGATATCTAGCGACTTGGGCGAGTAGACTCGAAGTGAGACGTGTCTTTTCTGTTCGGTTCAGGCTGTGGCTCAGTGCCGGGATCGGCACTAATACGCCTGCTAACATCGTCACGATCCCGAGTTGGATTCCAGATAATTTCATCATTAATGACCTAATGAAACTTGTACGACTAGTGTAGCATTTCTGTTCGGTATTGCCGTACAGTTGACTACAAACTAAGTCCCTAGCATTTGTAATTGATATAAACCTGCATACAAGCCACCCTGCTCCAGTAATTCCTCATGGGTACCCGACTCGACCAAACTACCTTGTTTGAGGACAAAAATTCGATCGACATTCCGAATTGTCGATAAACGGTGGGCGATAATAATTGCTGTCCGATCGACAATTATTCGATCCAAAGCATCTTGAATTAAGACTTCCGTTCCGACATCTAGACTGGCGGTGGCTTCATCTAAAACGAGAATTCTGGGATTACGAATTACCGATCGCGCAAAAGCAATTAGTTGTTTTTGTCCAGCCGATAAATTCGCGCCGCGTTCGCGTAATTGGGTATCATAACCTTGGGGGAGTTGAGTGATGAAGCGATCGATATTTGTCGATCGAGCCGCGTGGAGGATTTCCGCTTCGGTATAACTTTCACCCAAGGTAATATTCTCCCGCACGTTGCCAGCAAACAGAAAACCATCTTGCAAAATCACGCCCAAATAGCGGCGGAGTTCGGCTTGAGTAATATTTTTGATATCTACCCCATCCACCAAAATTCGCCCCTTTGTAGGCTCATATAGACGGCAGAGCAAGCGAATAATCGAGCTTTTACCCGCACCAGTCGGCCCGACTAAGGCGATCTTTTCACCTGGCTTAATCGTAAAGTCCAAATCGCGAATTACATAGTCATCATCTTTATAAGCAAACCAGACATGCTCGAACCGAATTTCACCTTGGGAAGCACTATCGACATGCGTCAGATGTTCGCTTTGCGCTGGATCGATATCTTGAATTTCGATCGGCTCGTTGAGGATATCATTAATCCGTTCTACTGAGGTAAACCCCGATTGAATAGCGGTGAATTTCTCGGCAAATTGCCGCAAGGGTTCAAACAATCTTTGCGCGTACAAAATAAACGCAGACAAAGTTCCAAAATCCAGAGTTTTATTCAATACCATTAAACCGCCCAACCAGAGTACTGCGGCGATCGCCACGAGTGAAATCCACTCTAAAGTCGCCGAAACTGCCGAGTCATGAAAGTTAGTTTTATCGATTTCGCGAATATACCGATCGCGTACCGTCCGAAATAGTTCGGCATTATATTTTTCGCGCCGAAATAGTTGGACGACATTAATGCCGACGACATTTTCTTGCACCATCGAATTGAGTAATGACAACTCTTCCCGACCGCGATAATTTGCTTTACGATATTCTTGTTGGAAATAGATTACTATTGCCGCAACTGGAATCAACATGATTAATAACACCAGGGCAATTTGCCACTGAAGCATAATCATAAAATAAATCATCACCACGATCGAGAATAAATCGCTAATAATCCCGATCGCCCCACTGGTAAAGACATCGCCCAAAGCTTCCACATCATTAGTCAAGCGGGTGATCAGCTTACCCACAGGCGTTCGATCGAAAAACCGCACCGCCAAAGATGTCACTCGATCGAATAAATCATTGCGAATATCGGCGGTAATTTGTTGCCCGATCCGTTGGGATGTATAACCTTGAATTGCGGTCAAAACTAATCTGACAACTACCGTCGCCATTAGCAGTAATGTCAGAACATTCAATCCATCTAACATGGATAAATTACTAACAAAATCCCAAGTTTTTTCATCCCTAATCTTCGAGATTGCCTGACCGACAATTAGCGGTTGTACCGCATTAGCAATTGCCAATGGAATCAACAACCCAAATGACACGAAAAATAAATTACCACTGCGACGAGCATAGGGTAACAATCTCAATAATAATCGCCAGTCATTATCGGGAAGTACCGACGATTTTCGATTTTGGCCGCGCGGTGTCGCATTAGTCATGTAAATTGGGAATTTAAAGGTGGGGTTGAGGCAAGCGCGATCGCTAGTTAACTAATTTTGGCTAGATATGGAGCGAAGATTTGCCGATTTTAGCTAACAGATCGAGATTTCGATTGTATTGTTACAGACGACACAAATTGCCCATAATAGTTCTAGGATAACAGGTTTGACTGAACTAGGGCTAAATGTCACTACCGCTCGATCGCGACAAATTAGCCCCACCAACCGCGAGGATTGATGGGGCTAATTTAGATCGTCCAGTTGCTACGACTGGTTGGCTGACTCCACAGAGCGCCTAGAACCACTTTTCGGCTACTGCTTCTTCCTTGGTATTAGTATTCCGCGAAGGCGTCGAGCGATCGAATGTCATATGTACCGAGCGTTGCTGTTCGCCATCTTTAGCGACAGCCACGATTGGATAATCGATGTTGCCGTCTTGGAAGGACATCTGGAACCGGAAGGTACCATCGGGATTGAGCTTGATTTGGCGTCCGCCGATGGATACTGCTGCATCGGGTTCGGTAGCACCATAGACGATCAATTCCGCATCAGCAATCAGCCAGAATTGACGCTGACGTTCGCTGATGTCCATGCCGATTCCGGACATACCCACACCGGACATATTCACGCCAGAAGCCGTTGGTAGTGCCCACATGCCAGCTCCAGAGGGGAAGACAAAGGAACTAATCGACTCTAGTGGCGAATGCTGCATCGAACCGTAGAGCGAGCCAGAAATCCGTAAGGAATCGACTGAATCACCCATGCCAAAGATCCGCTCGTAGATCGCATTTGGGTTATTATCGGTACCTGTTGTAGCACTCGTGCCACTAACACCATCTTCAGATCCTTTGTAGGTGGGAGGTACCAATTCGACAAATGTTTTGCCCACGAGTTCTTCTTCCCACGGTACGGTGATGAAGATATCTTCGATCCAGTCAGAGGGATAAACGGGAGGAATGCCCACAGATGCCGAACGCGCCAGTACCAACCATCTACCATCGCCACAACGATAGCCGATATCGATCGTGTAATAACGATCGCTCACGGGGATGGGGAGGTACCATTCACGAGCCATCTCATCGATCGGGTATTCTTGGATACTGTGGGGGCTTTGATGCTCTAGATTGATATCGGTAACATCATAGATCCGCAGCGCCAAT
The DNA here is from genome assembly GCF_031382685.1 of Chamaesiphon sp. OTE_8_metabat_110. Taxonomy (NCBI): domain Bacteria; kingdom Bacillati; phylum Cyanobacteriota; class Cyanophyceae; order Gomontiellales; family Chamaesiphonaceae; genus Chamaesiphon; species Chamaesiphon sp. OTE_8_metabat_110. The sequence continues at coordinate 17,445 of NZ_JANMZA010000247.1, forward strand.
TGTTGTCCGCCGTGGTAGCGCAATTCATTTTTGTGCTCGATGGGAATGTCCCAGTAAGCATAAGCCCACTGCGGATCGCGAGGTAATAACACGATGCGGCTGTCGCCATAACCGTTAGGCAAATCTCCCAATCCTTCATCTACTGCTACTAATTCCGCAGCGGTAAGATCGACATCGACTCCGAGTTCAAATTTGCCTGCTTCCACTTCTAATTGTGCCTCCAGTTGAGTAGATGGAATATGAGTAGACTGACTAGTCTGAATTTTCTGAATTTCTTCCAGGAGTTGGGATTTCCGCATCCTGCTGTATCGAGACACTCCACACACACTCGCCACGCGGCGTAGTTGTCTGAGGGTCATTTCTTCTAATGCGTTATCTGTCGCCACGATCTGACCTCCGAATAATGTGGAAATAGCAAATTCAGCGAACTTGTATCTACACTTGTTGTCATCTAGTAAAAGTTGCTATCGTTAGTCAGTGGATTACTGACCTAACTATCTTTAAGCTGTTTATTAAATTTCTAGAGTCTGCTCAGTCGAGGGTGTAGCTCGATTGCAGGTGACTAAATTGCGATCTTTAAAAATACATCTGTTAATTTAAGTTACTAGTTTCCGAACCAGTTATAGGTTGTTGTTAGTTATTAATAATTGATGTTTCTTTAATCCATTTAACAAAACTTTGCCCTAGTTAGTCAAGGGGGGATCGCCTTCAATTTCTGGGGTTTAACGAATTTGCGTCGTTTGGGCTGTGGTAATTGTCAGGGTTTCTTGACAATTGGTTGGATTTTAGATCGATAAGTGATTGTACTCAGCGCAGCGGCAAACTTTAGATATGGCTGGTCGATCGATCGGTTGTTGTACTTAGCGAAGCGGCAAATGTTAGATATTAGTGAGTTGCGATCTTCCTGGCGGAGGCAGAACCCGGATCTGGGGGTACCGACCCCCAGCCCCCCGTTGAAAGCGGCTCGCGCACGCCTTTGTTTCCCAACGGTTTAGCGAGACAAGACAGCGTGGTGCGGCATTCACTCCAGTCTGGACTTTAGTTGGGGTCGGTTGGGATACGATCGATTGACAATTGACAATTCACTATCCACTATCCACTATCCACTACTCACTATTCACTATTCACTACTCTAAATATTGAGTAACTGGCTTAAGATTGCTGGTACGGGAATGAGCGTGAGGATTAAAATGGCTAGGATGCCGATACCTAGGGCATCTCGCCAGTGATTTAGATCGGAGACATCATTGAGTGCGGGTTCGTCGATCGCGGGGATGAGCGATACGAAAATTGCTAAAAATAGCAGATCGGTATTCCCATCTGAAGATCTAAACCGAATTACGCCAAGAATGAATAAGATTAGCTTACTTAGCTGGGAGACGATCGCGCTGGTTTTTTGACCGAACATCCCATGCACGATGTAGCCGCCATCGAGTCGGCGTAAGGGCATCAATTTGACCGTGATTACTAGGAAACTAATATAAGCGGCGATCGCGACTGTATTCAATGAGATCGCGCGTTCGGCGACAAATCTACTGCCTAATGCTAACTTACTCAATAATGTCAGCAAGATCGAAAAGCGCGGGTCGAATGCGTGAAAAGATAACAAGGTGGACTTGAGTTCGATCGGTACGATCTCTGATTGGCTCAGCCCCCACAGTAACAATGGAATCGCGATCGCCAGTCCGAAAATCGACGCCCCAAAGCCCAGATCGAACACGGCTTTGCGGTTGGGAATGGGCGATCGCATTTGCACCAGACAGCCATAAGTACCCGGCCAAAATGGTAATGGAATAAAATAGGGTAAATTGGTGTCGATCTGATAAAATCGCGCGACCAAATAACGCCCTAAGTCATGCAATCCTAAAATCGAAATAAGGCTCATCGCATAGGGTAAACCCGCTTGAAGAATCTCACCGATATCGCCTTGGGGCAACCGGGCTAACGCCGCACCAAAATAGGTCGTCGGAATCGATGTGAGCATTAATAATACCATCGCGATCGCGCCATCGAGCCACCGTTGCGATCCGGTAATTAGGGTTTGCTGGGGGCGGGGGACGAGGGCAAAAAAGGGCTTGCCTGTCGATAGGCTATATTGAAATAAAATAAAAAACCGATCGCCGAATAAATCTTCCACATTATGTTTGAGGGTCGCATAAGCGGTATCGGGATCGGTTCGCAATTTACCGCGACATAAGACGGCTTGGGGGCGATATTCAATTTTTTCAAGAAAAAACACATTCCAAGCAAAACAGGTCTTGAGGATCGCCTCCTCGTGAGCTTCGATCGGTCGAGCGCTAGTAGCTGGCTCAGTCTCTGCTAGGGTGGTCGTTGCTGGGTCTTCGGCTGGCGCTAAAACTGGCGAATCGATCGCTTGGAGCAGGGCTGGATCGGTAGGAGCAGCAACCGGGTCGATCGATCGCGATCTCGGTCGCCGCCAGTCGAGCAACCGACAGTAGAGAAACCAGCACATGGATCAGCCGACAATAAAAATTGGCAACGGTGGAACTTGCTTACTCCACGTTACTGTCGCACCCGTCAACAAGGGTGGAATCATCAGGATCGCCCACAAAATCCAGAGCGGCACTACAGTCACCTGACTGACAGTTCGATCCAGAATGATATATGTCAAGACGCCCGCTAAGATTAAGATGAATAGTAGAGACAACCACATGAATAAAATTACTAATTAATCGATCGAAACAGAGAACTAGTTGTTGCCATCGATTTGCGATTGAAGCACTCGTCACCCAGGCTTCAACCGCAGCAGTCTTAGCAATTGCTCAACTTTATTTAAACTCTTTATGCCGCCCGAATCAAACTTATCTAACCCATCACTGTCAATTACAACTCCTGTCACTAAACCGCCAACAGAAATTCTACCAGGTATCTTTGCTTTTCCCCCCAACCGTGATACCCTCGGCGGGACTGCTTACGCGATCGTGACTCCCAATGGCAATATCTTAATCGATAGTCCCGCTTGGAATGATGTCAATCGCCAGTTTGTCCGCGATCGTGGTGGCATTCGTTCGTTAGCAATTACCCATCGGGGGGGCATCGGTCAAACTCCAGCGATCGTCTCTGAATTTAACTGTGAAGTTGTCGTACAAGAACAAGAAGCCTACCTACTTCCAGGACTAAAAGTCACGACATTTCAGTCCAAAATTAGTATTAACGATAGCATACACGCAATTTGGACTCCCGGACATTCACCCGGATCTTTTTGTGTCTATTATGCTGAGGCTGGTGGTGTATTGTTTACAGGTCGGCATTTATTGCCAGACCACTTAGGTGCTGCCGTACCCATCCGTACTCCCAAGACTTTTCATTGGCCGCGCCAGCTTCGCAGCGTTGCCGCTATTTGGCAACATTTTCCCGCCCTACAACCGCTGAGCCATATCTGTCCGGGTGCGAATACTGGCTTATTGCGCGGTCGCGGCACGATTAAAATCGATCGCGACCGCTCAGCAGTGTAACTCTCGACTGCTCTGGGTGGAACGCGAGCGACGTTGGCGAAGCTTCGTCAATACTCAGCTCGCTTTCCCTCCCCAAATCCATACTTCACACCACAACACTTACAACTTGTCAATTTAGGGATGAATCCAATACCAGTCCCTAATTCTGCTAAAGTAAGTAGGCGATCTTTAGTGAGCGACAAAGCTTTTACTTTTAATTTAGGAAAACAACTATGGACTTCGACTTTCGGCTGTTAATCGTGCTTGCTCCTCTAGCTGCTGCGGCTGGTTGGGCTGTTTTCAATATTTTGCCAGCCGCCCTCAGACAAATTAAAGAACTCTTACGCGACAAAAACTAATAGAAATATCTACTGGTTTTTGTCGGTAGTGGAATGGTGCCATTATTGCCATCATTCTCCGAGCATTCATCTGTGTCCAGGCAGACATCGATCGCCGCAGCTAGCTTAAAATCCTTCTAGCTGGTCGAGTCGGAGCCAAATGTTTGGTGTTGGCACTTGCCCGAATTTAACTAGCGCGTAGTCCCCTCGGAGATCTAACACCTCACCTTTGGTTTCAAATAAATATTTGGGAAATCTGGCGTCACTAGCTTTAGCTTCGAGACTGTTTGCCAGCATATTTGCGATCGCGCGCACGGAATCTCCTTTCTTGACTGCCATATGTTAGGTGTTAGGTATTAGGTATTAGGGAATAGAAATTAGGTATTAGGCTTTGGGCTTTGGGCTTTAGGGAATAGGGTTTAGGTTTTAGGCTAGATCTATACCTAACACCTAAATCCTACCATCTAATCCCTAAAGCCTAATACCTAACACCTAAAGCCTAGTTTAGCGTCGGCGACTGCCAAAACCCGAACCGGAACGGCTGCGACCGCCACTGCCAAAGCTGCGGCTGGAACCGCCTGCGGGACGTTGGTTGTAGCGAGAGCGATCGGATTGACGCAGGGTGCTACTGCCAAAACCCGAACCAGTGCCGCGATTGCGCTCGACTGAACGATTGGTATTGGTATTGGTGCGATTGAAGTTATTGTTATTATTCAATCTACCCGTCGTCCGTAGTGTCGTCCGATTGACGACTGCTGGGGGCTGGCTATTGTAGCGAGTTTGATAACCTTGGACGGCTTGACCGTAATTACTACCATAGCCACCAAAGCCACGCAGTCCACCAGAATTATAAACTGGGGGTACATAATACTGCGGTCTAAACAAGGCATTCCCGATCGCTTGTCCGGCTAGAGAGCCAGCGACAGAACCAGCAAAAGGTGCCCAGAAGTTGGATTCTCGTCGGACGACAACGGTTTCTTGTTGTCCGGTTTGAGGATTGGTCTGAGCCTGTGTCACATTATGCACATACTCAATTTTAAAGTCTTCTGGCACGTGGAGGGAGACTTGCCCGTTTTCTGACTTGAAATAAGCCTTTTCATTTGCTTTGACTTCTTCATCGGTCAATCGCGCCATTTGGAGATTGGTACTGCGGTACACAGGTGGCGTACCAGCAGGTGTGTTCAGCAGCATGAGGCTGTATTCACCGTTTGCATCGTTATAGGTGGCTTGCTGGACGGGATATTTGCCATCAGCGATCGGCTTTTGATTGGTGTTATTACTGACCGCCGGATTTTGGACGGAAGTAGTTTGCTGTCGATCTCGTCCCTGAGATGTCCGATCTTCCGAGCCACAGGCTACAGAAGTAACAGACAACGTTAA
>NZ_JANMZA010000586.1:0-4300 GCF_031382685.1 Chamaesiphon sp. OTE_8_metabat_110
GTCGGCAAAGATAATAAAGGTACCGTCCAATTTACGGGCTATTACGAACCGATTTATCAAGCCAGTCGCACGCAGACAGCCGAATTCAAATATCCGCTGTACAAATTACCTGCAAACTTTGGCAGTTGGAAAGATCCGCAACCCGAACGCTTGCAGTTAGAGGGCGCAGATGGACTCCAAGGCAGCAAAAGCTTGCTGGCAGGGAATGAGATATTTTGGATGCGCGATCGCTTTGAAGCGATCCTCGTCCAGATTCAGGGTTCGGCAGAACTCAATCTACCAGATGGCAGTAAAACTACAGTGGGCTTCGCTGGTGGTACCAATTTTGCCTACAATAGCATCGGCAAAGAACTAGCCAAAGATGGTAAAGTTACGCCCAGTCAGCTCACGCTTCCCGGTATCATCCGCTACTTCCGCGAAAACCCGCAAGAATTGAACGTTTACATTCCCCGCTACAAGCGATTTATCTTCATGAAGGAGACCTTCAATGGTGAAGCGATGGGGAGTATCAATGTGCCAGTTACACCCGAACGTTCGATCGCGACCGACAAGTCGCTCATGCCACCAGGCGCTTTGGCGTTGGTGCATACCGAACTGCCCTATAGTGTCGATGGTCGATCGATCCAGCAAAAACTTGTCAGTCGCTATGTCTTAGATCAGGATACAGGTAGCGCGATTACTGGCCCCGGACGTGTCGATTACTTTATGGGTACTGGTAAAATTGCTGGAGAGCGTGCTGGCGTGACAGGTGGGCCAGGACACCTTTATTATCTGTTATTGAAGGGCTAAGTTTAGCAGGTGGCAAGTAGCAACAAGTTAGTTTATTTTTGGTAAAATATCGATCGGACTACTCCACCTCATCGCAGTTCCTCACCCATGCCCGATCTCAGCACTACTTCAGCGTCGATACCTTCAGATGTCATCGAGTTGCAGGAAAAATTTATCGCCAGTCCCCTCAAAAATCAGTTGCAGTTACTACCGCAACTGATCGAAAAGGGACTTCCAGGCATTGAAGTTCTAACTGCATGGCTCCAGGAACAACGGGGAACTACACCGACGATTGTGGTAGGTGCAGTGTATCAAGCCATATATCAGAGCGAGTTTCCTGCTGGAAGAGCTTATCTCGATCGTGAATTTCCAACTGGAATCGTGCCATTAGTATCGAGTATTGGTGTCGATTATACTCAACTTCAGCAACTACTCGCCCAACAAAATTTTCAAGCAGCAGATAAACTTACTAACGAGAAACTGTGCGAACTCGCGGGTAAAGATGCCGTCCAACGTAAATGGATTTATTTTACCGAAGTCGAGCAGTTACCCGCACTCGATCTCCACACGATCGACACCTTATGGCTCGCCCATTCTGGTGGTAAATTTGGCTTTTCGGTTCAAAGTGAAATGTGGATGGGGATGAATAAAAATTGGGATAAATTCTGGCCGAAAATCGGCTGGAAGGAAGGTAATAACTGGACGCGTTATCCTGGGGCGTTTACTTGGGATTTGACTGCACCTAGAGGTCATTTGCCCTTATCCAATCAGTTGCGCGGCGTGCGAGTTATCTCTGCGCTGTTATCCCATCCGGCTTGGGAAAAAGTGACTAATTAAAGTTAAAAGCATCACCTTGCTGGTATTGGCGATCGCATTTCAGAAAGAGCCAAACACTAAAATGGCACGCTTGCCATGCAATTAATGAATAATAGCCAGCTATTATGTATCCCGAGATACAAATAAAATTCGCAAATCTGCCTAGCCTAATATAGACTCAGGATTATTGTAGCTATAGGCAGCATTGGTATGGCAAAGCGGTTAGTGACGATCGGCAATGGAATGGTCGGTCATCGGTTCTTGGAACAGATGGCAGCAAAAGGTGCGGATTGGGAACCGATCTGCTTTTGTGAAGAGCCACGGGTAGCTTACGATCGGGTTAACCTGAGCGGTTATTTTGCGGGGAAGACAGCCGCAGATCTCTCGCTCGTCGCACCAGATTTTTACACAGACAACAATATTCAGGTACACGTCGGCGATAAGGCTGTCAGTATCGATCGAGCTAATAAGACAGTCACCTCGGCTAAAGGTTTGACGATTAGTTACGATAAGCTGGTGCTGGCGACTGGTTCCTATCCCTTCGTACCGCCGATTAAAGGTAACGATCTTCCAGGTACTTTTGTCTATCGGACGATTTGCGATCTAGAGGCGACTGAAGCTTATGCCAAAGATTGCAAAGTCGGTGTCGTCGTTGGTGGTGGGTTATTGGGTTTAGAATGTGCCAATGCGCTCCAAAATTTGGGACTCAAGACGCATGTTGTAGAATTCATGCCCCGATTGATGCCTGTGCAAGTAGATGATGCTGGTGGTGCAACCTTGCGCCAGAAGATTGAAGATTTGGGCATCGGCATTCATACAGGCAAATCGACGACTGAGATTGTCGCCGACGAGAATGGGCGTGTCTGTAAGATGTTATTTGCCGATGGTACCGAACTAGAAACAGACATTATTGTTTTCTCGGCGGGGATTCGTCCCCAAGATGAGCTAGCGCGTCAGTGTGGTTTGAAAGTTGGCGATCGCGGCGGCATCGCGATCGATGATAATTGTCAAACATCCGATCCTGATGTTTATGCGATCGGAGAATGCGCTTTATATAATAACCAAATTTTCGGTTTAGTCGCACCGGGCTACCGGATGGCAGAGGTCGCCGCCGACAGGCTCTGTGGCAGTGAAACTAATAATTTTACTGGCGCAGACATGTCCACCAAATTGAAGCTATTGGGCATCGATGTAGCCAGCTTTGGGGACGCATTTGGTAAGACGACTGGCTCGAAAGTAATCGCGATCGATGATGCCGTTTCAGGTGTCTATAAAAAGCTGGTAGTAAATGCAGATGGTACCCGCTTATTAGGCGGTATCTTAGTCGGCGATGCGACAGTTTACGGTACTTTGCTTCAACTGATGCAAAATCAGATGGCATTACCGCCGCATCCCGAAGATCTGATTTTACCGCCGCGCAGTGGTGCGACGATGGCGATGGGAGTCGAGCAATTGCCCGATACCGCCCAAATTTGCTCGTGTAATAACGTCACCAAAGGTCAAATTTGCACCGCGATTCAAGCACAAGAACTTCGCGATATCGGTAGCGTCAAGTCCTGTACCAACGCGGGCATGGGTTGTGGCGGCTGCGTTCCGCTAGTTACCGACTTACTCAAAGCCGAACTCAAAAAAGCGGGCATCGCCGTTAATAACAACCTGTGCGAACACTTTGCCTTCTCCCGTCAGGAATTATATAGCCTAGTGCGATCGCAAGATATCCACACCTTTCAACAACTCCTCGATCGACATGGTACCGGACGCGGCTGCGAAATTTGCAAACCAGCCGTTAGTTCGATTCTCGCCTCCGCCTGGAACGACCAAATTCTTGACGCACCCCACGTCGCCTTGCAAGATACCAACGATGCCTTCTTGGCTAATATCCAACGCGACGGCACCTACTCAGTCATCCCCCGCATCCCCGGCGGCGAAATCACCCCCGAAAAACTGATCGTCCTCGGACAAGTCGCCAAAGATTTTGGACTCTACACCAAGATAACGGGCGCACAGCGCATCGATTTACTCGGCGCACGGGTAGACCAACTTCCCCTAATTTGGCAGCGGCTGGTGGCTGCTGGCTTTGAATCCGGGCACGCTTATGGCAAAGCTCTCCGCACCGTTAAATCTTGTGTCGGTAGTACCTGGTGTCGATTTGGCGTCCAAGATTCAGTCAGCCTCGCGATCGAGGTAGAATTGCGCTATCGTGGACTCCGCGCGCCCCACAAATTTAAATCCGCTGTATCTGGCTGTACCCGCGAATGTGCGGAAGCTCAAAGTAAAGACTTTGGCATCATCGCCACCGAGAAAGGTTGGAACCTTTACGTCTGCGGTAACGGCGGGATGAAACCCCAACACGCGCAACTACTCGCCGCCGACTTGGATAAAGAAACCCTGATTCGCTATGTAGATAGGTTCCTGATGTTCTACATCCGCACCGCCAACCGCTTGGAGCGCACGGCAACATGGTTTAATAAACTCGAAGGCGGGATGGAATATCTGCAAAATGTGATTATTAATGATTCGCTTGGTATCGCTGAAGAACTTGAAGCAGAAATGGCACATCAAGTCGCCACCTACGCCTGCGAGTGGCATGTAACCCTTAAAGATCCGGTAAAACTCCAACGTTTCCAACACTTCGTCAATACCGATGCGCCCGATCCTAATATTGTGTTAGTCGAAGAGCGCGGACAAAAACGCCCCGTGTTCGAGCACGAACGGC
>NZ_JANMZA010000587.1:0-3909 GCF_031382685.1 Chamaesiphon sp. OTE_8_metabat_110
GCCTTTGGCGATGATTCGCCACCGCTCCAATTCTGCACGGATCTGCGGGCGATCTTCGGGATGAATAGTTGCGAGCCAATTGGCGTTGCTGTTGCCAAAACTACCTGGTGGCAGCCCATAGAGATTCTCCAATTCGCTCGACCAGGTGACGAGATCGGCAGTAATATCCCATTCAAATGTGCCGAGTTTACCAGCCTGTTGGGCTAGCTCCAGGCGGTTTTGGATATTTTCTCGCGACTCGATTTCCTGAGTGAGTGATTCGTTCGCGGCTTCGACGGCGGCGGTGCGTTCTTCTACGCGCCACTCCAAGGTTTCATTGATTTCGCGGAGGGCTTCGGCTGAGGCTTTGCGCTCGATCGCATACCGGATCGCTCGTACTAAGATATCGAGACTGATTTGCCGTTTGACGAGATAATCCTGAGCGCCATGTCGCACTGCATCGAGGGCTAATTCATCATCGTTGGTATTGGTTAACACCACGATCGGTAAACTTGGGGCATGGTGGATCAGTGCGTCTAAAGATGCCAGCCCGTCACTATCAGGTAATGTTAAATCGAGCAGCGCAACATCAAATCGAGTGGAATTGAGTTCGGTAATTGCTGGCCCTAACCGCTGGAAATGGACTAAGCCGAACTTGTTAGCCCAAGCATCCTGGAGAATTTCCCTAAATAACCGCGCTTCAGCGAGATTATCCTCAATTAGCAACACTTGCAGGTCTGGATAGTCAGTGGCTGTGTTGTACTTCGGCACTTGCGGCGCAGCCATCGGGACAGACTTTGTGGGGATGGCTGATGCTGTAGAAAGTTTTGCTAAATTATCTGGCATTTAGTTATTCCCGCTTTGGGGTTTGAGCCTCCCTACCTGTAAAAATCTGGGCAGGTTGGGGGAGTTGTCATGTTACTGGGTGCGACTAGCACCATCCCTCAGAAGGTATCTGAAAAGTGAATTTCGCGTTACTAGCCTATAAGGTTTCCCCCAAGAAAGCCTTCAAAAGATGCCGTGTATATACAAGTCTGTTGGACTTCGTTTCTAGTTTTGTGTGCCCCCCAACCCCCCAAAATTGGGGGCTTTCAATTGTCTTACTCCCCCAAAATTGGGGGCTGGGGGGCTGCTTTTAGGATGGATACTAGAGTTTTACGACTTGTGTAAACCGTAGTTTTTTAAGGGGATTTAGGGGAATCTCTAGGGTTTTCGATTCGATCGAGTCGATTCGATCGGTCAACTGACACTCTTAAATGGAATTGTAAATGAAAAAGTAGCACCTTGTCCTAATTCTGAAGTTACCCAAATTTTACCATGATGACACTCGACGATTTTTTTGCATAGAGTTAGACCGATGCCCGTACCTGAGTATTCATCGCGGGTATGTAAGCGTTGAAAGATTACAAAGATCCGATCGAAATATTTGGGATCGATGCCGATCCCATCAGCTCGAACGGCAAATAACCAGTCATTTTCCCGTTGAACTACGGAGACATCCACCTGGGGGACGGTATCTGGTTTGCTAAATTTAATCGCATTCCCGATCAGGTTCTGGAAGAGCTGAGTTAGTTGCGTACTGTCGGCTACAATCGTCGGCATCGGGTCGGAAGTGACGATCGCCCCTGTTTCGCGAATTGGCCCCCGCAAGTGGTTCAGAGCGCGATTTAAGGCGATGCCAACATCGGTCGGCTCCCATTCAATCCCCTGTAAGTCTAACTTCGAGTAGACTAATACATCATCAATCAGGTTCTGCATCAAGTTTACGCCCTCGACTGCCAAGCCGATAAACTCTTGGGCATCTCGATCGAGTTCCTTGCTGTAGCGAGTGCCTAGGAGTTGGACATAGCTGGCTACCTGATGCAGGGGTTCTTGCAAATCGTGCGATGCAACGTAGGCAAACTTCTTGAGTTCGGCATTAGAGCGGACTAAATCGGTGGCGAGCAGAGCTAATTCTTCAGCTTGACGCAGGACGATCTTGACAACTGCGCTGCGGAGTTCGATCGCCGATTCAATTTCGACAGTTTTCCAGAGGAGAGAATGCAGCCGGACTATTTCTTTCCATAATTGGAAAGATTTGCGGGGATATACGGACAGATTACCAGCAGTTTCGACTACTTGGAACGGATGATGTGGGTCGCCGCCCCAATTAATCGCACGCAGTACTTCAGGACGGAAGCACAAGATATAACTTTGCGGCGATAGCGAAATCGATAGCAACCCACTAGCAACGTCCTTGAACCGCTCGGCAGCAGGATCTAATGCCGCCAGCGAGTCTGTCGAAAATACTTCATCCTGCACATTGGCATTCAACCATCCCACTAAGTAATCGAGTTCAGCAGGTGGTGGAGTTTGCCCGATTGTCGTCCATTCGCCGCCAAAATAGACGGCTGCGCCCTCAGCCGCGAACAGATCTAATAAATTTGGCTCGTAGCCCATTAAACCATTCACGAAACTAGTCTTTGACGTAGCCTCTCCCCTGGAGAATTGGGACATGCGATCGATCGCCACAGATCGATCGTGTGCTAATTTCGATCGATAGCTGAAATCTCCGATCTGTTCGATCGTCGAGATATCAGCAAAAATCACCTGTCCCAGCAGTTCGCAAGCTTTCCGCAACTCATAAGCTACCGATTTGGGTGTCTGATGGTGACAAGCAATTATCCCCCACAAATGTCCATTTCTGAGCAGGGAAATCGTCAAAGATGCTCCCACCCCCATATTCTGAAGATATTCACTATGACAGGGAGCCGCACTCCGGAGATTTGCCAGCGTCAGATCTGTCGGTCGATCCGTCAGCGGATGCTGGGCTGGAATCATTTCCACCGCCTGTTCGCGAGTGTCCGAAATCACCCGAATCTGGTTGGCAAGAAACATCTCCCGCGCTGGTGGGGGAATATCCGACGCTGGGAAATGCAGCCCCAAATAGGACTCCATCTGAGCCACTTTATCTTCGGCAATTACTTCGCCATGCCCATCATCATCGAACTGATAGAGCAGTACTCGATCGAATCCGGTCATCTCCCGTACTTGGGCGACCACATTTTTTCCGAAAGCGGGTAAATCGGCAGTTAATCGCTCGTTGGCACCCCTCCCTCGGAGAATCGAGGTTTTGGCTAAATGATAAAAACTGAGAAAGGGGATATGCTCATCTTTCTGGGTTGGTTCCAATTCTAAAATGAGCGCACCATCGGGACTGCGATGGAACACAGCGTCAAATATACTGTAACTGTCCGGATTCCGCAACCACACCTTACTGTAATTGCTGCGCTCGAAATTCTGCTCTGCCAATCCCGCTCGAAATTTCTCTACCTGAAAAACATCTAAAATCTGCTCTAATGGCTGCCCGAGCAGCCGATTTGGTGCGATGCCAAAGGTGGCGAGCGTATTATTACTCACCTGTAATACAATTAAATCTGGCTCTTGCAAGACTAGCAATACACCATGAGATTGAACTTTTGTCAATGTATTAATTGACGATCGCTCTAAGTTGGTGAGATCGGGATATAGAGTGTCAAAATTAGTGCCTATCATGATTGACCCAATCGTTCTAGTTGTATTAGCTTAACTCAATTCGATCGTCCAATGTGGTTATCCCTTACTGCCCGATCGCCCATCTCCTATTCCCTATTCCCTATCCCCTATCCCCTATCCCCTATCCCCTATTCACATCCGATCGCCATTTCCTGGTATCGTAAGGATGAGAAAATTTGAGTTGAGAAGATAAATTAACATGGGGACGACTTACCAGCGGGTATTGCTCAAACTGAGTGGTGAAGCCCTAATGGGCGATCTTGGCTATGGTATCGATCCGACGATCGTCCAAGCCATCGCCCAAGAAGTATCCGAAGTCGTCGCCACTGGCGTTCAAGTCGCGATCGTTGTTGGTGGAGGCAATATTTTTCGTGGTGTCAAAGCTTCAGCCAAAGG
>NZ_JANMZA010000590.1:0-16026 GCF_031382685.1 Chamaesiphon sp. OTE_8_metabat_110
GCTTTGGCTCTTCCGAGCTGTCATCGTCTCCATTAGACTTCCTGCAAAAGTCAGGGTATGGAGAGCAGGAAGGGGGTATTTTAGACGAAAACAATATCAAAGAATATTTTAATCGTACTTTCGTCGGAAGTCTATTATCGTTTCTAGCACCAAGCATATTTTTTGCCCATGCTGACATGCAAATGCCGAGCGAGCTTAAAAGACTCAGTAAATTTACCGTGAGATCTCCAGCTTGACAAATATTGTTGGGTAATCACCGCGATTCGGTATAGGTTGACGACTAGCTATATTGAGAAAGGATTTCTTCTTTATCAATGTCGATCGAATGCAGACAATCGCATCTATACCTTCACTCTCATCGTTCGCATCCCCTGAGAATGCCATTGATTTTTATGAAACTGCCATCGATCGAGACGATGCGATCGTAAGTAATTATTGGCAGCTAGGAATCGCTTATTTATTAGTAGGTAGGGAAGATGATGCTCGCGCAGCATGGTTTATCCCAATTTCAACTGCCGATCCAGATACGATCGATGATTTGAGTACCCAGTTAATTGATGCTCTAGATCGCGAAGCTCAGGAGCAAGAAGAAATTTCAGAACTAGAAAAATCTTGGTTGCTACGCCAGCATATTCAAGCATTAGCACCCAATTTTGTCGAGAATATTTTCCAGGCAATATATCTAGGTTACATGACCGATCGACTTACTCCAGATTTGCTGATTGAGTGGCAAGTATTGGAGCTAGTGAAGACGCTCTTACCTGGCAGCATCGATGACGATCTGCTCGATCGAGTATTGGAGTCATTGATGATTATCCGCATGGATTTAGGCTTAGATCTAATCGAATCTTGCTTGCTACTAACTGGTTCCAAGCGATTAGCAATTATAGACAAGCTACTAGCGATCTCTCAGGGACTGATCGATCGTTTATACCTATACGATTTTGTGACTGCATTAGTAGAGATATTCGATCGCCTTCAGCCAGATACTTTGTGTGTATTGCGCTTTTTAAGCTACGTTTACTGTAAAGTCGATAATTATTTGCCAGGAATAGCGGCAGCAGAGAAGTATTATCAATTAGCCTCTAGTCTAAGAGATCGATTATTCGGAAGTTTTGTAGCTCAAAGAGCGTGCTTTAGTGCTGGAGATTGGGATAAAACTCAAGTAAAATCCGATATACATGCTCGACTACTAGCAGAGATTATCGATCTCAATCCTGTCGATCTAGATCGCGAACTCGATCGACATCTATTCTTCGCGCCTTTTTTCTTACCTTATCTAAAAGACGATCCTTATCATAATAGGTTATTGCAGAATCAAGTTGCTAGAATTTACCAGCATAATGTTCGATCGAGTGTAAATAACATTCAAACTAGCAGTTCGCCACTAACTAACCAAACGAGACGTTTGCGCGTTGGCTATGTAGCTGCTACTTTTACAAATCATTCTGTTGGCTGGCTTTGTCGCTGGCTCATCCATCATCACGATCGAGAGTCTTTTGAGATATTTCTTTATTGTGTGAATACGAGCGCAGAAAACAACTTCAATCATCATTGGTTTCGCGACAAAGTAGACCATACTGCATATTTTGGATATGACGATCGCGAAGTCACCGCCCAGATTCGGGCAGACGAAATAGATATCCTAATTGATTTAGATAGCATAACTTTCGATCGTACCTGTATGGTGATGGCAGAGAAGCCAGCACCGATTCAAGTATCATGGCTGGGGTGGGATGCTAGCGGACTGCCAACGATCGATTATTTTATTGTCGATCCTTATGTGCTGCCAGATAATGCTCAGGATTACTATCAAGAAAAACTCTGGCGATTGCCCCAAACCTATCTCGGAGTCGAAGGATTTGAGGTGGGAATTCCGAATATCAGCCGCCAAGATTTAGATATTCCCGCAGATGCAGTAGTTTACTTTAGCTCTCAAGCTGGTTTCAAACGGCATCCTGATAATATTCGCTGTCAGATGAAGATTGTTGCTGCCGTACCAAACAGTTATTTATTAATTAAAGGCAAAAGCGATCCGACTGTCGTTCGCAACCTATTCGGCAGAATTGCCCAAGAAGAAGGTGTTAGTATCGATCGCTTGCGATTTTTGCCTCAAGCACCCACTGAATACATCCACCGTGCCAATTTAGAGATCGCCGATATCGTTCTCGATACCTTCCCTTACAACGGAGCCACAACCACACTAGAAACCCTGTGGATGGGCATCCCAATGGTAACGCAAGTGGGCAAACAATTTTCGGCGCGAAACAGCTATACTTTTATGCTCAATGCGGGAATTGAGGAAGGAATTGCCTGGAGTCAGGATGAGTATATCGAGTGGGGAATTAAATTGGGACTCGATGCCAAGCTCCGCATGGAAGTTCGCGAAAAATTACGTGCGGGGCGACAAACCGCACCAGTTTGGAATGCCAAGCAATTTGCCCTCGATATGGAGCAAGCCTATCGAGATATGTGGGCAAAATATCAAGCAGAAACTCAATCTAATCCAAGCGATCGCTACAATCATAACTAAATTATATGCAGGTTTTACATCTACCCCAATTCTCGATCGATCGTCAGTTCGATCCCGATCGCTTAGACCAAACGATCGAGTATTATGAAACGATAATCGATCGTGGTGACGAATCTAATCTCAACTATTGGTATCTCGGCATCGCCTATCTCCTCCAAGAACGGGAAGGAGATGCTCAAGCAACTTGGTTTATTCCCTTTGAGAGGGTGTCTGAAAAGTCCCGAATCAGCCCCCTAACCCCCAATTCTGGGGGAACCGGAATAGAAAGTCCCCCAGAATTGGGGGATTTAGGGGGCGTTTGGGTTGTCGATCTGACTTTTCAGACACCCTTCGAGAACGATTCGGTAGATGTAGAAGCTCTTACTCACGATCTAGCTAGTACGCTCGATCGGATCGCGACCGAAAAACTCACTCTAAACTGTCTCGATGATGCTTGGCTGACTAGTCAGTACTTACGCGAAGTAGATGCCGCGCATCTAAATAACTTATTCCGATCGATCTTATTAGAGATTAAGTTAGAGAGGTTCGACCCAGAAACCTTACCAGATCTCGATGCTGCGACTATCTTAGGAGATGCAGAAAATCGGGAGTTCGATCGCCAGTTGTTGGCAAATCTGCTAACTGCGATATTATATTACCCATCGACAGAAGTTTGTGAATTTATCGAGCAATGTTTGATTTATTTGCCTGAGTACCAAACCGAATCGATCGCTATAGTTATCGATGCAGTATTGGCATTAGAACATCAATTTGGCAGTCAAGCATTTTTTATTGAAATCTTAGAAAAGTGTTTAGCAGTACAGCCTGACAATATTGCAACTCTCAACGCTCTATCGAGATTGTATTGTAACGCTCGCGACTATCAGCAAGCTATGAACATCGCTGTTCATGCTTACGAGTTGTGCGATAATTTAATTAGTAAGATCGTTACTAACAACACAATCATCAGAGCTATCCTCACTTCTGGCGACTGGCTCAATGCAGATGAAATCATCGATCGACACTATCGCTTACTATCAGAATTGGTCGATCGAGAAGACGAGTTATTACCTGCAAATACCAGTCATCTCGTTATCGGTGCGGCAGTTTTTATTGCTTGTGTGACGGATCGACCTGAATATTTTCGATCGCTTCAAAATCAGATTGCTAAAAAATATCTTCAATCGACTCAATATCGTTTACCCAATCGTTCGCGCAGCGTGGGCTTTGCCCAATCGATCGCCCCATCATCCCTAGCCAAACGATCGGGAGTTATCAGGATTGGTTACTTGGCATCGACATTAAGAAAGCATTCCGTTGGTTGGCTGAGTCGGTGGTTGTGGCAGTATTACGATCGGGAGAAGTTCCAAGTCTTCAACTATTGTATCAACCAAAACCCTGACGATCCATTTTATCAACAATGGTTTGGCGATCGTGCGGATGTAAGTTATTGTTTTGGTGATAATGTCGATGAAATTATCGATCGAATTCAGGCAGATGAGATCGATATTCTCGTCGATCTCGATAGCTTGACTTTAAATTTGACTGCGAAAATTCTCGCGGCTAAGCCCGCTCCCGTTCAAGTAAGTTGGCTGGGTTGGGATGCGACGGGTTTGCCGACTGTCGATTATTTTATGGCCGATCGCTACGTTTTGCCGGACAATGCTCAGGAGTATTATCAAGAGAAGATTTGGCGACTGCCGCACAGCTACCTAGCTGTTAATGGTTTTGAAATCGGCATCGCAACTTTGAAACGGCGGGATTTAAATATTCCTGACGATGCCATTATTTATTGGAGCGGACAAGTTGGACACAAACGCCATCCCGATACGGTGCGCTCGCAATTACGCATTTTAAAAGCGGTACCTAATAGTTATTTCCTAATTAAAGGCGACACAGATCCCCAAATCGTGCGCGAATTTTTTGGTCGAATTGCGGCTGAGGAAGGTGTAGAATTCGATCGCTTGCGGTTCTTGGGGAAAGTGGCTGATGAGTATACCCACCGTGCCAATCTGGCGATCGCCGATATCGTACTCGACACTTTCCCCTACAATGGTGCCACCACGACACTGGAAACGCTGTGGATGGGTATCCCAATGGTGACGCAGGTAGGACAGCAATTTGCCGCGCGCAATAGTTATACATTCATGCTCAATGCCGGAATTGAGGAGGGGATTGCTTGGAATGCCCAGGAATATGTCGAGTGGGGGGTAAAATTGGGACTCGATCGTGAATTGAGAATGCAGGTTCGAGAGAAACTAAGATTGAACCGTCAAACCGCTCCAGTGTGGAATGCCAAACAGTTTACGCTAGATATGGAAGCAGCTTATCGCCAGATGTGGGCAATATATCAAGCAAAACAGCAGGAAGTAGTCGAAGATGACTCAAATAATTAAGTAGGTAGATGCAATTTGTTCGAGACTATCTTCGGTGTTAATCTGACGATTTAGTAGGTCGTAATTGCTAGCCTTAGCTAATTATGGTGCTGTCGATCGATTGGCTGGTAAAATACTAATAAATATGTACCTATATTTATGCGCCGCGATACGATTTTCTATCAATTATTTCAGCAATCGCCTACTCTGTTATTTGAGTTATTACCACAGCCACCAGCACGAGCAAATGAGTATGTGTTTGAAGCAGTTGAGGTGAAGGAAACTGCTTTTAGAATGGATGGGGTATTTGTGCCACCAGATCGCTCTGGAATTGTCTATTTCTGCGAGGCGCAGTTTCAGAAGGATGAGATGCTATACGAGCGGATGGTGAGCGAGATTGGCATTTATGTTTACCGCAATCGCGAGCGACTTTCTGATTGGCAAGCAGTAGCGATCTATCCCAGCAGAAGTATCGAACAATCTAATACTGGCATGGTGAGAGAGTTGTTGGCTAGCGGACGTATCCTGCGGGTGTTTCTGGATGAGTTGGGTGAAATCGAAGAGTTGCCGAGTGGTGTTGGGTTGATGGTGCTGACGACGTTGGAGGGGAATGCAGCAAAAACTGAAGCAAGAAGGGCAATCGCACGTTCTGGTGGCGACCGAGATATAATCGAGATGATAACCAAGATCGTGGTTTATAAGTTTAATTCATTAAGTCGAGATGAGGTGGATGTGATGTTGGGGATTGAGTTGCAACAGACACGAGTTTATCAGGAAGCTAAGGCTGAGGGCAAAGTCGAGGGTAAGGCTGAGGAACGGGAGATTGGATTACAGCGAGAAAGAGCATTAATACTCAGGCAGCTTAATCGCAAGTTAGGAAATCTCTCGTCACAGCTTCAAAGTAAGGTTTCTGCGCTCTCGATCGAAAATGTAGAATCTCTTGGTGAGGCTCTATTAGATTTTAATTCGAGTGCCGATTTAGAAGCTTGGTTGAGTCAAAATTGACGATCGATTGAGTCGATCGACGAATCAAAGCAACCGAGCATCGCAAGGTTATCGACGATCGATGTTCGACGATCGATCTCGAAACTTAGATTAACTAAATTTAACGATTACCTCTCGGCGCGGCTACGCTAACGATTAAGTCGAGCGAAGTCAATGTGCGACCGACCCTACAATTTTAGCTGAAACCTAGCTGGTGGGCAGTGCCCACCCTACTGGGACTACGCGATATCTTAAAAAACCTGGGTAGGGGTAATTCATGAAGCGGTTCGCGCACGCCTTTGTTTCCCGACGGTTTAGCGAAACAAGACATTACCCCTACCCAGGTTTTTTAGAGCGTGATATTTGCTATTTAGGCAACCGTTTCAGCCACTGCTTCAACTTTTTCTACTTCTATCGCTGCGGCTTTGATTCTGGCTTCCTCGGCGAGGAAGTCTGCCAATTGAGATCCGATCTCCCGGCGGACAATGCCTCTGTACTCCAAGAAGTGTTCGATTTGGGCGCAAGTAACCAAATAACTGCTAACCCCACCTGGATTGAGCTTGTACATGCTCCAGAGGTTGCTCCAGAACTGCCAACGAGTAGAGCGAACTACGCCTTGTCGCCAGCAGATGATGAGGAGGGCGCGAATCACCATCCAACTAAACTCTTTCTTGCGACCTTCACCTTTGTATGGATAGGTGGCTTCGCCGAGGGTTAGGTAGTGGCGGTAGGTGCGATCGAGGAATTTCGATGGCTCGTATAATTCATCGAAGGCATCCATGTACTCGATGGCGATTTCTTCGAGCGGACGGGTGGGGACGAAGTTCATCAACGTGGTTTGGTTGATGTTGCCATCTGCTGTACCGCGCAGGCGACCTTCTTTGGCTAGTCGATGGGATAGTGCGGTATCGGGCAATGCCTGAAGCATACTAAATACAGCGGTGGGGATATTTGTCTGTTCGACAAATTTGACGATGCGCTGTCCGGCACCTGTTTTCTCACCGTCGAAGCCGATAATAAATCCAGCCATGACGCGCATCCCCGATTTGGCAATGCGTTCGACGGCTTCGCTGAGGGAACTGCGGGTATTTTGGTGTTTTTGAGTCAGTGCGAGGCTTTCCTCATCTGGAGTTTCGATGCCCAGGAACACGGAACCGAAGTTACACTGCACCATCATATCCATCAGTTCTTGGTCGTTTGCCAAGTCTACTGAAGCTTCAGTGGCAAAGGAGAAGGGATATTTATGCTCCACCATCCACGGCAGTAATTCTTTGAGCAACAGTTTGACGTTGCGTTTGTTGCCGATGAAGTTGTCATCGACCATAAAGATACTCCGCCGCCAACCCAATTCGTAGAGATAATCAAGTTCTTTGAGCATTTGGGCGGGATCTTTCGTCCGGGGTTTGCGACCGTAGAGGACGATGATATCGCAGAACTCACACTGGAACGGACAACCGCGCGAAAACTGGACGGACATCTCTGCATAGGCATCGAATTCCAGCAGTTCAAAGCGGGGGATGGGAGTAGTGGTTACGTCGGGACGTTCGCCATTGGGTGCGCGGAAGGTACCAGAAGTTTGTCCTTGTTTGACGGCTTCGACAAATAGGGGAATCGTCAGTTCGCCTTCATCTAAAATTAAATAATCTGCGCCCACCTCTGAGACTTCATGCGGCAATGCAGTAGGATAAGGGCCACCGACGGCGACGCGCTTGCCTCGGCGTTTGGCTTCTTGAATCTGGGCGAGTAAATCGGGTTTCTGGACGATCATTGCCGAGCAGATAACTAGTTCCGACCAGCTCCATTCAGCTTCGGTAACTTCGCGGACGTTGAGATCGACGAGCTTGTAATTCCACTCTTGAGGGAGGATAGCAGCAACGGTAATCAAGCCCAATGGTGGGATCAAAGCTTTACGACCCATCAATTCGATCATTTTCTCAAATGACCAAAAGCTCTTAGGGAAACGAGGGTAGAGGAGCAGAACGTTCATAAATATTATCTCCAAGTAACGGCATTCCCCGTTAGGTGGAATGATGGACGCATACAACTAACTGACTTTAGTTTAGTTGGTTTTGTTTCTTTGGCAACATGTTTTAGACTAACATCTTGCATCAAAACGAAATTACTGGTGTTCTAGTGGATAGTGGATAGTGGATAGTGGATAGCGATTCGCTGACTGAAACACATGCTCTTACACCCTCGGCGTGATTTCAGTTGCTGGTGCGAGATGTTAGTAGATCGATTTAATCCATATTAATCCAAAAATTTCCGCAGATCGAATTCTACTAGTTCGGTATTGTCGAGATCTACACTAGCCAAATTAGCGCCAGTCGGATCGATCGACTGACGATCTGCGATCGATTTCTGCCGTGCCGCTGCAACCGACAACATCAAGAGAATTCGTTCGGTATAGTCTACCGCGCCACATAATTCTCGATCGAGCAAATCCAATCCGCCGTTAGCATATTCTTCAAAGATCCCAATCCGCTGCTGTTCGACGTCAGCGCGATCTGGGGAAATCACATTAATATTTTCAGTAGCGGCGATCGCAATTAGTTTCATCACCGGATCGTAACCCCGCGCGATAAATATCTCGCTACTAATCGGCCCTGGTTCTTTTTTGGAAATTTCGCCCAGCGGCGTGCGTTGTTTGTGTTTGGCACCCAATACTGCGGCAAATAAAATCACGTCAGCATAGGTTTGAAACGGGCTATTATTGTCAGTCGCTGCGATTAGTGATTTGACTAATTCCGCTTTGTCTTTGGCAACGCGAATTCGATTTTCAGACATAAGTGTGGGTGCGGAGCTGCGATCTAAGGCGGACGAATATGAGTAAGATTATAGTTGTTAGGACACTCCAGCGATTGAAATCGCCGCTTGTGATGCAAAGTCCGCCTACGCGGACTAATTAGTATAGGAGGTTTTAAAAGTATAGATTAGCACTCGCAAACCCTAGAAATCCCCCCTAGCCCCCCTTTTTAAGGGGGGAACCGGATCGGAAGTGTCGTCCCAGTAGGGTGGGCACTGCCCACCATCTACATTTCGAGCCATAAAATCGATCTACGGGCAATCACCAGCGAGTAAACATTGCCGTTGACAAAGAATCAACCCAAACCAAGATTGGGGATCTGTCCAGACTTTGAGCGGTTGGAGCGCATGACTGGTGAGGGTATCGCTCAGAGTGGGAAGATGAAACTTGCGCGAGATTTCGGTGTGAATAGTTTCGCCCGATTGGAGGGAGATTTCTAAGCCCAAAGCGTTGAGTTTAATAGTTTGAGCTATCAGACTTTTGAGGTGCATTTCAATCTGACTGGCTACGGGATTAAAGAAGGCGTAATGTGCGAAATTATCGAGATTAAAGTTACCCTCAAAGCGATCGTTGAGATGCTGTAACATGTTGAGATTAAAAGCAGCCGTGATGCCTTGGGCATCGTTGTAAGCAGCTTCAAGGACAGCGATCGGTTTTTGGAGGTCGATACCTAAAAGAAAAAACTCACCGGGTTGGAGTGCCTGCTGGACTTGAGTAAGGAAGAGATCGCACGCTCGATCGTCCATATTGCCCAGCGTACTACCCAAGAACATCAGCATCCGGTTTTCTACCATGCGCGGGGGCAGCTTGGCGAGGGCGCGTTCGTAGGTACCTGCGACGCCGCAGACGTTGAGCTGGGGGTAAGTTGCGAGTAATTCTAGTGCGGTGGAGCGGAGGATACCTGCACTCACATCGATCGGGTAATAATGAAGGGGGTTGTCGAGTTGCGAGTAGGCTGCTAGTAAGGTGTGAGTTTTGCGGGAGCTACCGCTACCGAGTTCGACGATTTCACAGGCTCCAGTTAAGTCGATAATTTCCGAGACGTAGGTATCGAGAATGGCTTGCTCGGTGCGGGTGGGATAATATTCGGCTAAGTCAGTGATCTGCTCGAATAATTCTGAGCCGCGATCGTCATAAAAGTAGCGAGGTGGTAAGGTTTTAGGGGTTGACCTCAAACCAGCGATAATATCTTCACCCCGATCGATCGTCGGTAGATCTTTATCTACACTAATCCATCGCAGTCGATCGTGTTCGGTAGTTGTGGCGTTCATGTGGGTTTTTCCGTATCGATGACGGTTAAGGGTTGAGTCAGATCGGGCAGGCTCAAGTTGGCACGCATCGCCGTAGCTAAGAGCACAAAATTGTAACTTACCTTTCTTTATCAAAAACCCTATCCCTAAATAATAACAGGTGGGGATTTCCCTCCTTATCGATCGACCGTCTTGTAAGCCTTGCCAGCTAACAACTTTCTGGATAGATTTTGTAGATGAGATTACGCAGATGCAAATCTCAACAGCAATACAATCGATCGATTGAGTTAGCTCATTATGTGAATATCAGCCACTCCAACCCCATGCTACGATAGCGAAGGCGATTTACAGCAGAGCAGTGTGACCGAGGGGCAAATTTATCATCGCAAACAGAGCAGACAACCTAATGATGTGGCGACTGCAAGGGCACAAATAGCCAGCCAAGAACTATGGGGCGGCCCAGCCAGAAATATTTTTCAGAGCCATATTCCCAAAGTCAAGGCTTATCTTGAGAAATTGCCACAAGACCAAAACGGCATAAAGACGACAACAGGCATCGAATTTTATACTGAGGTCGAACCAGATCGTAATACTAAGCCAGGTGGTGTTTTATATTGGTCGGGAGAACGGGAAGGGGTTCGTACCGAAGATGAGTACGCTAAAATTAAGGTAAAGATCGCTTATTGCAACCAATTCGATTCGGTGTATATTGCTGATGACTAATCCTATAACTACCAAGAGTCAGCGCGTACGCTTTGAAGAAGTGACACCGACAAATGAGATCGTTGTCTATTTCAACGCGCAATTATCTTCTTTAGTTGCTGGTACGGGGTTGCCAATCTTTCAAGGCTATGACGACTTAGACGATATCCAATTCGCACATATCACGCTCCCATCAGGTAATACAGTGGTGCTGGGACAGTATGGAAATGCACCGGAAATCGGGGTAGACCTGTATGTCGATTTCAATCCTAAGAATAACCTATCGACGATCGCGGCGAATATTCCCGCTCTGGTTGTAGAAACTTTGCGATATCTAGCTATACCAAGAGCAACTGCGGTTTGGTTTCACCCAGATTATGAGCAAGAAATTGACCGTCTCTACTCCGAACACAGCGAGATTGAACCCATCGATAGGCTCGAATCAGGAGCGTTACCCCCAAATGGAGAACGCGAACCCATCGATTGTTTTTACTATGCTCTGGAAATCTACACTAGAGACAAGTTGCCTGAATACTGGGCGATGCTCCAACACAATCTTGGTTTAGCTTACTTCGATCGGACTAAAGGGGAACGACAGGATAATTTGATAAAGTCGATCGAATGTTTTAACAAGTCTCTTGAAGTTTTCACCAAAGATAAGTTTCCAGCAAAATGGCAAATAAATCAGGAAGATCTGAGCCAGTCGCAGGAAGCCTTGAAAAACGATCGAATCTATTCATCCTCCCATAACCGATAAATCTATGACTATTGCCAAATCTAACGATGTTCGTGCGTATCCAGCCCCAGAAATTGTGACTTATATGGAGCAGCAAGCAGATCTGTTTGAAGCAGCAAAGCCCCAGATAATAGAGCAATTTTTAGGTCGGTATGTTTGGTGTGAGAACGGACAAGTATTAGACTCCGATATCGATCGTGAAGTCCTAGTATTAAGAATCTACGGAGATGCCGAACCACGCCCTTTATTTATTCGCAAGGTAATGAACACAGAACCCAAACTACTAGTGCGTTCGGCTCCCAATTTGAAATAAAACATCATGGGAACTTATCGTTATACATCTGTTGGTGGAGATATTCCAGCAATTCCAGTAATGCCGCTAGAACTCATTCAACCAGGGAAATTCGAGCATCCTTCCGTCGTCGGTCAAGCTATCTTAGATACAGGTTCAGATTGTACACTTGTGCCCATTCCGTGGCTAATCCAAGTGAACGCTCAGGTATCAGATCGAGCATTGCGGATTCCAGTCTGCGGACAATTAAGTTTAGCGATTCCCCATGAAGTAGGTATTCGATTCGACCGATATCGCCATTTTATATTTCGAGTCTATGGCTGTTCGGTAGATGATATCGGAGAAATGGCATTAGTAGGTCGGGATCTTCTGAATTTATACAGAGTTGAATTTGATGCTCCAAATGGGATATTCGCTATTTACTAGATTGATGAGCCATCATGCCAGATACCAGCGATACAGGTAAGCTTTCATAGGTCACAAAATATCGATCGCGCCAATCAGTAATATATCGACCGAACCAGATATCTTCGGGAATCAAATCGTGTGTATCAGCAATGCCCTGATTGTGACTGAGATGAATCTCGATGACATCGTGCGATTTCAATAATTCTTTACAGGTATTCTCCGTAGCTCGCTCGTTTCCCTGCTGCCAAATCAGAATATGAGATACATCTAATAACAGTGGAAAGTCCACCAAACTATCTAAACTAGAACACCAATAATCGACAGTAGGCATTACTTCTACTGCTACTGGTACCTGGAGAATATTTTGTAAGTCTAGTAACGAACGTTCTAGTTCGCTGCGGTTACATTCCCATCGACGTGGTGCATGAATAGAAACAGCTACAACATGTTGATTTTGCTGGATAAAGTCGGCATAAACCGACCATGTTTCGGGCTTAGAAAGTTTGAGTAGCTGCCGATGATTTTTCTCGTACAAGCAGGAATCATGCAAAATTAGCGAAATATTTGGATAATCAAAATCAACTCGACAATTACTACCGATCGCGAGTTCTAAATATTCTAATTGGAGTGAAGGTTTAAATAAGTCAAAAAGCTCTAGACATTCAGCGATCGGACAGATACCGATCGCAGATATACTCAATCCCAGCATAATTAAGGCTTAAAGTAAGTAATTTCTCGAACGGTTTCCCTACAGACACAAGCGAGTCTACCAAAGAGATTAGTATAAATTTTATCTATAACCTCATAGTGTTCTTCGATTGTTAATTTTTCCAAAATAGCCCAAGCATAATTACGCAAACTATCTTCAGCCCTCCATCGCAACTCATCTCGATCTTCATCCTCCCACCAGTCACGCTTAACAATTTGCAAATCTTGAGGGTGAGGTAAATCTGAAATATTATATTGTTTTACTAAATTATAAATATCTTGCTGAGAGATTTCTTCTACCTGTAGAGCTAAATGATAATCACCGCTGTAAGGATATTCATCTCTCACAATTATCTCTTTAATTGCCCGGTCGGAAGCAGCTTGGGCAGACGACCGATCGATATGAGTTGAAATAAATTTATGCGCCACCTCTTTATTCCACAAGTCATAACAGCTAACATCAATTTCTTCTCTGTAGATATTTTCACCATTATCATTAGAAAAATCCCAAATAGTATAGTCGCTGTCATTATAAGTCAAACCAGACTGATAAACACTCCAAACTATGTCACCTGGATTAAGCAAAATACCTCTAGGCAATAACTCCCAATCTCGTTCCGATAAAATTCGCGGGTCTAGATTATCTGAATTTAGCCTACAATAAGCATGATATCGAACGATAAGATTGTCGTCATGTGAATACTCGATTAATCGATCGATATCTGCTCGATCGAATTTAGCTATTGACTGAATACATCTAATTTTATCTAGTGGGTCTGTCATCATACTCCCTATTTTGATAGTTTGTAGTTTAATTAAAATCGGTCATGACATCGATGTATGAGTTTCGCTGATAGTCTTAGCCCGAACTGATATCAGTTGCCACATCGATCGATAGTAGCTTTATATTGAGGAAGTAAACATCAAAAACTCCCCTCTACCCCTAAATCATGTCGATCGCGATTGCTGGAGAACGCAGTGGTGTGGGTAAAACCACCGTCACCTTAGCCCTACTTGCCGCTCTCAAGCGCAGACAACAGACGGTACAATCTTTTAAAGTCGGGCCGGATTATATCGATCCGATGTTTCACGCGTATGTTACGGGGCGAGCGTGTCGAAATCTCGATCCGATTTTAACTTCTCCTGCCTACGTCCAGCAGTGTTTCGATCGCCACAGTCAGACAGCAGATTGCGCCCTAGTAGAGGGGGTGATGGGATTGTTTGACGGTGCATCGGGGACGACGGATGCGGGAAGTACGGCGCAGGTTGCCAAACTGTTGGATCTGCCAGTTGTTTTAATTCTCAATTGTAGTAGTACGTCGCGATCGATCGCCGCGATCGCGCATGGTTATCGAACTTTTGACCCCCAAGTGCAGGTTGCGGGCGTAATTCTCAATCAAGTCGGTAGCGATCGGCATCTCGAACTACTCACTGCTGCCCTCTCCCAGCTCCGTCTACCCATCCTGGGCGTCCTCCGACGTCGCGACGACCTAAAGATCCCCGATCGGCATTTAGGGCTGATTCCAGCGGGAGAATTGACCGATCTCAATGCGACTCTCGACAGGCTCGCCCATGTGGGGGAAACTTGTTTTGATTGGGAACGGTTGTTACCATTGCTGGCTGCTAAGTCTGGTGGGAATCCCCCTAAATCCCCCTTTCCAAGGGGGACTTTTAAGGCCCCCTTGGAAAGGGGGTTGGGGGATTTAGATCTCGAAGCGAAGTCTATCCGACTTGTGCAGTATCCACGGCAGCCTTATCAAGGGGCGGCTTCTACTCTTACTCCCTCCCCTTTCCAAGGGGAGGGCTGGGGTGGGGTAAATCCCAAAATCCGCATCGCAGTCGCTAAAGATGCTGCATTCAATTTTTACTACGCCGACAATCTCGATATCCTCGCAGATTTAGGTGCTGAACTCGTCGAGTGGAGTCCCTTGAGTGAGCCGCAACTGCCGCCAGATGTCCAGGGACTATATTTTGGCGGTGGATTTCCCGAAGTCTTTGCCGAAACGCTTGCTGCCAATCAGCCAGCCAGAGCCGCCGTCAAAGCGGCAATTATCGCTGGAATGCCCACCTATGCAGAGTGTGGGGGATTGATGTATTTGTGCGATCGAATTGTTGATTTTAACGATCGATCTCATCCAATGGTAGGGATATTTCCAACCGCAGCAGTGATGGGGAAAAAATTGACTCTTGGTTATCGGCAACTGACTTTTTCTCAAGATAGTTTAATTGCCAATCTGGGCGATCGAGTGTGGGGGCATGAGTTTCACCGTTCTACTCTAACCGATTTGCCCGCATCACCTTTATATAATCTTCAGGGCTACGAATCCAACTCGGTCTTCGCACCTGAAGGCTGGCAAAAATACAATGCCCAGGCTGCTTATACCCATCTACACTTCGGAGCCAGACTGGATTTGCCAGCCCGATTTATTGAATGTTGTCGCAGATTTAGAGCGGTATTTGCATCTTGAAAATAATAAGCGAGATCGCGATCTAAATCTGAAGTTGTATCGTCTAGATCCGACAACTACATAATTTTGGTGCTAGGATGTCTCCAAGTCGAATTACACAACTCGACCGATTATTTGAACAAAACATCTACAAATTAAGAGAAATTCATGTACAAACTAATTCAAACAATCGCGCTCAGTGCAGTAGTTTTATCCCCTTTGAGCATCGTCGGTTTAGCGACTGCGGCTAGCGCTCATCACACGGGTTCGCACGTCTCGACCGTATCGACCGCCACAACTCAAAATAAGAAGCCCAAGGCTAAAAAAACCAAAAAGCCATCCACAACTGGCACCATGAAAAAACCAGTACCTACTGGTACGACAACTACACCCGCAACTGGTGCATCTGATAGCTCTACTACTCCCAGCCAAGTTCCAGCAACAACCACGCCAGATGCAACCGCACCTAGCCCTAAAGATAATCCCGCTCCCGGCGTAAAAGTGCCCGCATCGGGAACTAATATCCCCACGGGGACACCAAGCGGTGTTGCTAACCCTGCTGGTGATTCTACGCCTACTCCTGCTGGTGGTTCCATGTCCAACCCTGGCACCCCTAACGTTCCAACTGGCTTGCCTAAATAGCCATCACTGCTGACTGCGGTCGCAATGTGGAAAAATTAACGTTGACATCTAGTAGCGAGTGTCCCTACTTAATTTACTGGGACACTCGATCGCCGCAGCACCTCGACCGATCGACTCAAAAGCGTCATAATAAAAGTTAAGTAAAGAAATAATCTCGACCGATA
>NZ_JANMZA010000300.1:0-15400 GCF_031382685.1 Chamaesiphon sp. OTE_8_metabat_110
GCATCGACGCCATTTCCCTATTGCCTTCCCCCGATCCAACATCGATTGTTATGAACAGACTTTTAATGGTTACGACGGTTCCGAGTACCCTCCGGAGTTTTTTGCTCCCATTTGCGGCACATTTTCGAGCGCAGGGCTGGCAAGTAGACGCGATGGCGTGTGGGGTTTCGACCGATCCGGAGTGCGTGAGCGGATTCGATCGAGTGTGGGACGTAGAATGGTCGCGCAATCCCTTCGATCCGCGTAATCTATTGGCAGCACCGCAAGTAATTCGCGAACTGGTGACGCGCGAAAAATACGATCTCGTTCACGTTCATACTCCAGTTGCGGCTTTTGTGACTCGCTACGCTCTCAAGGATATCCGCAAACAACTGGGTACGAGTGTGATTTACACCGCACATGGCTTTCATTTCTATCGTGGTGGCAATTTGTTGAGGAATTTTGCGTTTATCAATTTAGAGAAGTTGGCGGGTAAATGGACTGACTATTTAGTCACCATCAATCATGAGGACAAGGACGCGTCACTGGCATATAACCTAGTCCCTGCCGATCGATCTCGTTATATGCCGGGTATCGGTGTGGACTTAAAATATTACAACCGCCATCGGGTATCTGAAGCGGCAATTCTTCAGGTTCGACAAGAGCTAGGCATCGATGAGGAAGCTCATTTATTGCTATCTGTCGCCGAATTCACCGCTCGCAAACATCATGTCGATGCGATCGCGGCATTTGCCAAACTCAACCGGGCTAACGTCCATTTAGCCCTAGCTGGGAATGGGCCGCTGGTCGATAAAATGCAGCAGTTAGCAGCATCGTTAGGGGTTGGCGATCGCGTCCACTTTTTAGGCATCCGCCGCGATATTCCCGTTCTCATGCGAGCGGCAACTGCCAATCTCCTCGTGTCCGCCCAAGAAGGCTTGCCGCGCTGTATTCTCGAATCCCTAGCACTAGAAACCCCCACGATCGGTACTAAAATTCGCGGGACTGAAGACCTACTTGCAGACGGTTGTGGGCGCTTAGTAGCCGTTGGCGACACGGATGGATTAGCAGCGGAAATGGCTTGGATTCTCGATCGACCTCTAGAGGCAGCACAGATGAGCAAGCTCGGCTTCGAGCGCATCTCTACCTACGATCTCGAAGCGATCGTGAGGCTGCATGAGGAGTTGTATGCTGAGGCGGTAGAGAGGGGATAGGGGATAGGGGATAGGGAATAGGGTAGAGGATAGAGGGTGAGTAATTTTGCCATCGGCAATTAATCTAAAAGAAGCCTCATCATATTTTGATGAGGCTTCCTTGTGAGGTTGAAGGTGGATTAATTGTGTGCAAATGCACACTATCCCCTATCCCCTATTCCCTATTCCCTATTACTTAACCCACTTCTGACCGACGAGTTCGGCTAGATCGACAACGCGTTGACTGTAGCCCCACTCGTTGTCGTACCAAGCGATCACTTTGACCATATCGTCACCCATGACCATCGTCAGGGTAGCATCAATGGTAGAAGAGGCATCAGTACCCTTGAAATCGCTCGAAACTAGTGGCAACTCGCAATAGTCCAAAATACCTTTCATCGACCCTTCAGCAGCCGCTTTGAGGGTAGCATTGACTTCTTCGGTGAAGGTTTTCTTCTCCACGTTGACGACTAGATCGACTACCGAAACGTTTGGCGTCGGTACCCGCAAGGCAATCCCATTGAGTTTACCTTTGAGTTCTGGCAATACTAGAGCTACTGCTTTAGCCGCACCAGTGGATGTCGGTACGATATTCATCGCCGCAGCTCGTGCCCGACGTAAGTCGCGGTGGGAAGCATCCAGCAAGCGTTGGTCGCCAGTATAGCTGTGGGTGGTAGTCATCGTCCCTTTGATGATGCCGAAGTTGTCATTGAGGACTTTGGCAAAGGGCGCTAGACAGTTGGTGGTACAGCTAGCGTTACTAATGATGAAGTGTTTGTTGTGATCGTAGTCTTTGTCATTGACGCCCATCACAAATGTGCCATCTTCATCTTTACCCGGTGCGGTAATCAGCACTTTTTTGGCACCAGCATTGATATGTCGGGAAGCACCCGCATGACTGATGAACACACCTGTAGATTCGATTACGAGGTCGATTTCCCAGTCTTTCCAAGGTAAGTTGTCAGGATTGCGATCGGATACGCACTTAATTACCTTACCGTTGACCGTAATCGTGTTGTCATCAGCACTGATGTCGGCATCGAAGGTGCCTAACATCGTGTCGTATCGGAGCAAGTGTGCATTAGTACGAGGATCGGAAGTATCATTGATACCCACAACTTCGATGTTGCTATTTTTTCTGCCTAGCCAACACCGCATGAAATTCCGTCCGATCCGCCCAAACCCATTGATCGCTACTCTAATCACAGCCTCTTGCCCTCTTGTTTTAAATTTCTAGTTTTATATACCAGTGCTAAAGTTAGATCGTACCGCAAACCATACACATCTAAAACTTTATCTACAATTTTATAGATGCGATCGGGATAACTTGCTAGTTAGAGCGATGCTCTGGCGGATCGAGTCCCCTAACTTTGAGAGCAATTTTGCGCTCATCCCAGCAGCTAAAATCGCTCGCTACCCAAACATCTGTTCGGGTGTCATCATCGAAGCGTAATCGTTAGAGGTACTCGATCGCAATCCAGTCGCCAGTTATATTTTGAGCGATATCACTGACGACAAAAGTCACGATCGAAACCGTTCGCGACATTTTTCAGTTTGGACGAGTCTGTGAGCGGCGACTTGAGTTGTTTCGGCGGTGACTTCGATCGTGGGTCGCTCGGCTGTACTAGCGGCTGGTGCGGCTAATAGTGCTGCTGAGTGTTGCGGTGAATATAAGACTGTTTTTTTGACAGCCATCTGTTGAGCTGCCAAAAATTCAACTACCGTTCCCGATTTGTTGGTATACGTTCCGGTTGTGAGGATTTCTAGTGTTTCTTTGGCAGTATTTTTCAGTGACATAGATCGATCGGATTCAGCTTTCTCTAAAATAGCAATATCAACCGATCGTGAGACAAACTATCGATATCGATCGCTAGTTAAATCGATTAAAAACCACCTGCAATCCTTGTGGTGGGCAGTGCCCACCCTACAATATATCCCTTTTTAGAAGTGTAAACCCCACCCTAACAACCCAATTATTAATTATTAATTATTAATTAATTTAACAGTGCTTCGATATCTTTAGCGATATCTTTGGGTTCGGCATTCGAGCCATAGCGTTTGACGACATTACCGCTACCATCGACCAAAAACTTGGTGAAATTCCACTTAATCGATTCCGTTCCCAAAATTCCTGGTGCGGCTTTCTCCAAATACTTAAATAAGGGGTGAGCGTTGGCACCATTGACATCGATTTTCTGGAATAGCGGAAAAGAGACCCCAAATCTGGTTTCGCAAAAAGATTGAATATCCGTCGCGGTTCCTGGTTCCTGTTGTCCGAATTGATTGCAAGGAAAACCCAGTACCGCAAATCCTTTGCTGGCGTATTTAGTGTACAACTCTTGCAAACCCTGATATTGAGACGTGAAACCACATTGGCTAGCGGTATTGACGACGAGCAAAACTTTGTCGCGATAACTACTCATCTCGACGGGTTGACCTTCGATACTGGTAGCCGAAAAGTCATAAACTGTGGATGTCATAGGATTTGATTGATTTGTAAACGCTGACTTACTTATTATTATGGAAGTATCTCGAACTTGCTAGGCAGAATGAAGCGACTTGCGATCGTGGGTGGGACTGGGGAGGCGATGCAACTAGCCGCGCTGGCTAGCGATCTGCCCGGATTGGCAGTAATTATGACCCTCGCAGGGCGCACTCGCGAGCCAAAGGCGATCGCAGGTAACGTGCGGATTGGTGGCTTTGGTGGCGAGGCTGGTTTAGTTGAGTATTTGCAGACTGAGAAAATCGATCTCATCATTGACGCTACTCACCCATTTGCCTCCCGCATGTCTTGGCATGTAGCTAGTGCAGCGACTCAAGTGGGGATTCCTAGATTGATGCTCGTGCGCCCCGCCTGGACGCGTTCGCTGGGAGATGACTGGATTGAGGTGGCAAGTGTCGAGGCGGCGGTGACGGCGATTCCGGCGTGGGCTGAGCGGATCTTTGTGACGATCGGCAGACAACAACTCGCCCCGTTTGCCGGATTGACACGCTGGTGCTTGATGCGATCGATCGATCCTCCCGATCCGAGTATCCCCTTACCTCCAGGTAAATTATTACTCGATCGCGGGCCATTTAGTCTCGATCGAGAACGGGAAATCCTAACAGAGTACCGGATTCAAGCGATCGTCAGCAAAAATAGCGGCGGTGACGCGACTTATGCCAAGATTATCGCCGCGCGGGAGTTGGGTTTACCTGTCGTCATGGTGCAACGTCCGCCCGCACCCGAAGGCGAACGCGTCGCCGATGTCGCAAGTGCAATCGAGTGGCTACTCGATCGACTCTAAAATCATTTCTTCATTTGTCAGTAATTAAATACTAATAATTTTAACCGCAGAGGCGCAGAGAGCGCAGAGGGAAGAAAAAGAGGGTTAAGTTTCTCATTTAAGAGCGCTATATCCACTATTCACTATTCACTATTCACTATTCACTATCCACTCACTATCCACTATCCCCTATCCCCTATCCCCCGTATAATACTGCCACTCATGCTGATGATATTCGGCAACTTGAGGCTTGAGCCTAAATTTCAAATCTCGTCCGGGGAGAACATCAACTTGCAAACAGGAGTAAGCGTGCCTTTTATGCGAGCCGCGTCCGGTTTTACCGATAAACTGATGCGATACGGCGACATCTTGCAACTTGCCATCGAGCCGTTCTTGAATGATGTTTCCCTCCGCTCGTTGACGACGCAGACTAAAACCGCTCCCCCCGCAGATAACCCACTTTATCCCTCGATCGGCATGTCCGGTGTCTAGAGTTTCTAGATATTCAAAGCAATGTGCGTGTCCAGATAGGACGAGATCTACCAAGGGACGGTTATCCATCAGATCTTTAACTTCTAGTTCGACGCGATCGAAGATCGTCCGTAAATAATGCCGCACTGCTAATGTCTGACCCTGGTGCCATTTGGTTGCTTCGGTGACATAGGGGGGATGATGAAAATAAATCATCCGTCCGCGCGCTGTTTTGTCTTGCCAAGATGCGATCAGTCCGCGCTCCAACCACTCCAATTGTTCGTAATCGACCTTTTCGTAGACGATATTTGGGTCTAATTGTTTTTCTAAATCGCGAATTAATTCTTCGATTTGTTCGACCTTGCCCAGCAACTCTTCCAGGGAGTCGCGATCGTCCTGCGGGGTCGCGGCATCTAGGTTTTGGATGAGTTGCAGATGCTCGTCCCGCTCTAAATAACATTGCTCTAACTCATCTCGCAATGTCTGACGGTGCCGATCTCCACCCTCATTATTATCGATCGGTAATGGGGCATTAAAGGTATTAGAATCTAAGGCAAAAAAGTCGATACCACCATAGCGAAACTGATAGTAACGGTTGGGAAGTCGGGTAAACTGTCCGGGTTGATAATTCAACGCTTTGCCTGTCGGCGTCTGCGCTGTGTAATGCCGCTCTAGATGCCGCTGGAGTTCGGATTCGGGAATGTCCTGAAGATAATCTAAAAAAGCTCTGGCATAAGCATCACCCTGATAAGAACCATGCCAACCCACGTCTAGATCGATCGCATACCGAAAAGCTTGCCGCAGTGGGCGTAATAACTGCGACAGCACGCCATAGACGATCGGTAAATCGTAGTAGTCATGATTGCCCAGTACGGGCAAAAACGGGCGATTGAAGACCATCGAGTCATAACCAATTCGCTCTGGATGTCGATCGCCACCCTTTAGTAATTCGCGATAGGGGCGGATAAAATTATCGAGATACTGTTCGCTAGAGCCGACCAAATAGACGACATCACCAGTATGCAGGATAAATCGCGCTGAAGGTGCCGATCGCTGCATTAGTTCGGAAACGTGGCGCTGCGGACTATCGTGCCGATAAGAGCTACTACCGCTGTCTCCCAGCACGCCAAATGTAAACCCCTGCGCTGGATCGTTGCCGTCATCTAGTGCCAGTCGCGTCCGATCGATCCCTAATTTCTGAAACAATGGATGATGCCACCGCATTCGTTCCTGCATGTTCGCAATCTTCATGGCGATCGTCGGATCGGAAACTAATTTCATTGCTGATTATATTGATAGGTGGAAGCGATGGAAACACCAAGTAATGCCGTGCTGTCAGCCAGGTAGCTAACAGCCAAATTTCTATCCAGTTTAGCGAATTTCTGTGCCGAGAGAATCGATAGATAGAGGGAAGATCCTCAGAGCGAGTAAGTTCTTGAGCTAGGTTCGTCACGATCGTCCAGTTGGCGATCGCTGCCAAAATCTTACCAGTGATACAATATCAACTGAATAACCTTTCTCTCGCGATAGCTTCGAGGTTTTATGACAATTGCCACCGCACCTGGTTCATCGGTCGATGCTCAGCCATTGCTACTCGATGTCAGCAATACAACTTTGACCGTTACACCAGAGCAATTCGACAGGCTGTGTATCGATAATCCCGATTTACGTCTCGAACTCACACCCGATCGACAATTGATTGTTATGGCTCCAACAGGCGGCGAAAGTGGACAGAGAAATGCAGATTTAGTCACTGACGTTAACATTTGGAATCGACAAACCGATTTAGGTCGAGTATTTGATTCCTCTACAGGCTATGACTTTACCGCACTCGATGGTGGCAAACGATCTCCCGATGTTTCTTGGATTGAGAAATCGCGTTTAGAAGGAGTAGACATTAAAGGATTCATTACAGTAGTCCCCGATTTTGTCATTGAACTGCGCTCTGCTACCGATGATAGCTTGACTGAGACACAAACCAAGATGCGAGCATATCAACAGTTGGGAGTGCGGTTGGGTTTGCTAATAGATCCGCAGAATCGAAAAGTAGAAATCTATAGATCGGGACAAGAGCCTGAGATCCTAGAATTACCTGAATCAATCGATTGTAGTGATATCATGCCAGGTTTCGTACTGAATATGAATAGAATTTGGTAGTTTAGCTAGCGAATTGAAGCGCTATTAACACTAAAAAATCCCTCAAAGTTGGGGGATTTTTTAGTTAGTGAAGCTCAGGTTAAAAAGTTAGCGCTAATTTTTAACAGTCATTTGGAAAATCAGATCGTTATAGTCGCGATCGCCACCACCAAACATATCTTCCACGCCAAACTTATTATCACCGAGCAAGCGGAAGTGATCTACCCCATCGGTATTTGCACCCAGATAGTTAAAGTAGGCGTGAATATTACTATTAGAGTTGTTATTCGGATTTTGACTCAAGAACTTGTCAAAGGTACCATTGGCAACGACTACAGGAGCTAAGATTTTACCACCAGCGATCGTCAAATCGGTATCGGCTTGACTCTTAAAGCGAGTACCGAGGATGGCATTTTGAATCGCTTCGCGAGCATAGCCCACATCGCCCGGTTTGAGTCCGCTGGCGAGAGTGCCGCTTTCGTCTTCTACTTGGTAGAAAGCAATATAGTTATTATAGTTAGCATCACCGATCGTCTTGGTATCGACGATCGCTTGACGATTGGCATAAGCACGTAAATCGATAACTTGTCCGTGTGAATTACCTTTTAACTTGTCTTCTAAACTACCTTGTAAACCAGTACCACCCTGTAATGGATATTTATCGACGGCTTCTACTCGTAAGGTGAGATCTTTGAAGGCGATGTCGTAAGTATTATTGGTGAGGTTGGTGGTAAATTTCACCGGACTGACATTAGCTGGATTAGCTTCGGGCAGCGAGAAGACAATGTTGGCAGTGGGTTTGCCAGCACCGAGATCGGCTTTAACGCGATCGAGTGTTTCGTTAGCAATTGCCAGAAATTCGATCCGATCGCCCTGAGTCATATTTAAATAACGTTGGGAGTTATTATCGTGTTGGCGATCGAAAGCACTATTCCCCAAACTAGAAAAGACTGATTGAGCGCGAGCGACTGCGGCGGCTACATAACCATTTTCACCCGGTTTAATTCCATTAATGCTCCCAAAATCATCATCGACGACAAAAGCGCAGATCTCACCCAGATCGCTATTTGACTGCGGTAATTTGGTGAATTTGAGCAGTGTATTTACCGAGCCACCATCGATCGTTAAGAGATTTTTGGCTGGTTCGAGCAATGTTGGGTTCTCAGCATCATTATCCGCGATCGCGATCGTGCCGCTATTTGCACCAGTAATCAGGTAATCATCACTAGAGATCGACAGTGTAAAGGTTTCGGCAACTTCATAGATTTTGTCATCGATCGGGTTGATATCGACAAATGCTTTGTCTGCCCCGATCTCAAATACACTCGTACCATTCAAGGACTGATAGTCAATACCATTAGTAGCTGTGCCTGAGAGCGTATATTGCACTGACAGCGACTTATTAAGATCGCCACTTCGCGCGATCTCAAATCGCCCAGGATTTGGAGTGTCACCAGCTTTAGTTTCCGCAGCATTAGCGTCGCTAACAGCTAGAGAGATCGGAGTATCATCATTTAAAATGGTGCCAGTTGCACTTGTTTTGGTGCTGAGAGTGCTATTAGTCGGATTGCTAAGATTGACTTTGAAAGTTTTGTCGGGTGCGTCGATAAGATCGCCGTTAATAACGATATTAATCTCTTTGCTAGTCTCACCAGGAGCAAATGAGAGCGTTGTAGTATCGACTTTGGTGTAATCGCTTCCGGCTGTACCCGTACCGTCAGCAGTGGCATAGTCAACTGTAGTGACTCGGCTGCTAGGATTGCTCAATGTCACAGTAAAGGTGGTATTCTTAGTCCCAGTTTTACCTTCATTAATGCTGACATCCGAGATACTAATTACTGGCGGTAGATCGTTGTCAGCGATCGTAATTGTGTTAGCGATTGTAGACGGATCGATAACCCCAAGCGAACCACCTTTGAGAAATACAGCGGAATCTAAAGCACCATCGCTGATATCTTTAATTTTGATTTCGAGAGTGTTTTTGGCATTGGGAATCAAAGTTCCCGCAAATGTCAGCGTCTTGGTATATCCATCCAAGATAACTTGACTGCTCAGTGGCCCCGTGCCGAGCGGATTGTCGATATAATCAGGATTCCAAGTTGAAGGAGTTGCTGATGGGGTAAGGTTATTGATGGTTGCTGTTTTGCCATCACTGAGTTTGGCTAAATTCACACCATTGAGTGTGAGTGTAAAAATGTCGTTAAATTCACTTCCCGAAAAGTCGGTAAATTCTTCAGAGCCGAATACATACTGAAAGAACACTTGACTGGCAGTGGCATCAGTATTGAAGTCTATTTTGAGCGCGAGCGGGTCAAATCCGCCTGCTGGATCTATGGTGCCAAAATCAGTGGTTGTCCCGGTATCGTTATTCACACCCACGAGATCGGTGACTTTGCCAGTACTCAGGACAATTCCCGCGCCGATGTCAAATGGGGCATTATCAAATGTGCCGTAAGCTTCTCGATTTCCAGTTGCCGTGAGCGTAATGTTACTCAATCCAGTGGTGACACCCAGTAACTTATTTAGAATATCTGTATTGCTGAGATTGCTGGCAATTTTAAATGCTGCGCCAGTACCTCCAGCATTTGGATCGTTAGGTACGATCGACAATAAGATGCTTTCATCGCCTTCGTAGATATTATCGTCAATGGACTTAATATCAACGATCGCAGTTTTTTGACCAGCAGCAAAGGTGACTTTATTTGAGAGTTTTTGGTAGTCAACGCCGTTGACTGCGGTACCAGACATCAGGTAGAAAATATCTTGCGCTGCGGTGGTATCTCCGGTGCGGGTGAGGACAAATTGTCCAGGGTTCTGGGCTTTACTGACTTCGATCTCTGAGGCTGATTTATCGATCGCGGTGACAGTGACGAGGGGGATGACAGGGGTTGGTGTGGGGGTGGGTGTTGGGGTTGGAGTTGGGGTGGGTGTTGGTGTCGGTGTTGGGGCTACAGATGCAGAGAGTTTAAAGATTCTTTCTTCGCTTGAAGCATCATTTGGAGTAACCCGGCTTGAGAAGTAAGGG
The DNA here is from genome assembly GCF_031382685.1 of Chamaesiphon sp. OTE_8_metabat_110. Lineage (NCBI taxonomy): Bacteria > Bacillati > Cyanobacteriota > Cyanophyceae > Gomontiellales > Chamaesiphonaceae > Chamaesiphon > Chamaesiphon sp. OTE_8_metabat_110. The sequence continues at coordinate 10,071 of NZ_JANMZA010000300.1, forward strand.
ATACCATTGACATCAGTTACTTGAGACGTCAGCAATGAACTTGCGGATGATGAAACAGAAACATCTAGCCCAGGACTCAAGTCTAGGGTTGTTAAACTACCAGTTTGAATATCCAATATACGTAACTCTCTTCCATACTGTTTATCCTCAGCATTGAAGTAAAGTTTATTTCCGATCGCTTTTAAACTCGATATAAAAGTTTGTCCATAGGTTGGATTGGGATCTAGATTTGTAACGGCTGCAACAGTACCATCTGAGTTGAGCTTCCAAATCTGTGCTAAACCTTTACTATCATAAAATAAAAAACATAATGTTCCATTGACATTTGTGAATTGTTTTGGCTCGATTGAATTTCCTGCCTTGATCCCTCCGACGCCATCTATAGTCCCAGCTAATATGGGTTTACCTATTGTTACATCTAGCTTCCAAATTTTACTGCCCAGATTGCTTGTAAAATATAGAGTACCATTAACATCAACAAAGTTATTGGCATCTATTTGATATATGTTAGATGCAAATTTGGGATCGTCGATAATAGAAATAGCTTCACCACTGACAGCATCTATTTTATAGAGTTTTTGAGTAAAATCACCTGTTTTAAAAAATAATGAGCCTCCTGCTTGATGAAACTCACTAGGTACATAAAATGAACCACTTGGACCCATAACTGGTGATGCATTATTAGTTATAGGGTCAAACTTCCAAACTTTTTCACTACTTTTAAAATATAAATAGCTGCCAGAGACTGCGATGTTAGCTGGTGAGCGAAAACCATTTCCAGTATTAGGAACATCAATACTAAAACTAAAATCAGCAGGTAATCCATTCGGTGTAACTTTTGATAAAGCACCAGAAGATCGATTTATTTTCCACAACCTATAGTCGCCATTAGTTGCTAAAAAGTAGTCACTATCACCTAGAGTAACGAATCTGTTCGCGCCAGAAACAATTCTGTCACCTAAGCGAACAGGTGTGCCACTAATCGGGTCTATTCTAAAGAGTCCGTTACCACTATCAGCAGTGAAATATAGGATGCCATTAACATTGGTAATCGATCCAATACCTGAACTAATGTATGATTTGTCAATTTCTGCAACTAACACTGGCAGTCCATTTACATCTAGTTTATAAAGCTCTGTTCCTTTATTACCAGCACTGACATCTCCAACAAAATAAAGTGTTCCATCCACATTAGTGAGTTGTGACGGATTTTTTATAATCTTCTCTGTCGTCACAACAATAGGAACGAGAGGTGCTGTAGCGGTAGTAGTATCTGCCATATTAGTTATGCAAAAAAGATTTTTGTCGAGGTTTAAGGAGAGAATTACCAAAATTAGCAGGCTAATATTATTGGTAGATGAATCGAGCGATCTACTTTCGACCCCTTGCTGATGAGTGTCGATCGAGCCTAAATCGCTAAGACATGCCAAATGAACAGATCGATCGAGCTAAATCTCTCTGGAGATAGTATTCCCACAATTAATGTCATATCGAACCACTCGCGATCGAAATTTCTTGCACGGCGGAAATGAAGAGGTAGTATCGTGAGTTCGATCGCAGCTAAAATCTTGTCATCTGCAAAGGTTTGAGCGATCTACATTTCCAGATACAATAGCCATAGCGACCCTTTATCTTGGGAGCATTTATGACAGCAACACTCATCCAAAGTCCCGATCGGGTAGTTCTAAAAAATATCAGTTGGCAGTCGTATCAGTCTCTCATCATCGATTTCGAGCGAGAACCTGCGATGAGACTGACTTACGATCGTGGTACCCTCGAAATCCGTATGCCGCTTGCGCCACATGAAACCTATAAAAAAATTCTCGGTCGCCTAATCGAGACAGCAACAGAAGAACTCGATCTGGAAATTCGCAGTTTGGGTTCGCTAACTTGTAGCCGAGAAGATCTCGCTAAAGGACTAGAACCAGACCAGTGTTATTACATCCAAAACGAGGCAATGGTGAGGGGTGTCGAGCAAATCGACTTAGCAAAGCTACCGCCACCAGATTTGGCAGTGGAGATCGATATTACTAGTAGTTCTCTAGATAGGTTCTCAATTTATGCCGCTCTCAAAGTTCCAGAGATTTGGCGATATAATGGGCAAGTTTTGGCTATTTATGGACTGAGAGGGAGTGAATATATCATCCGAGACAGCAGCCTTGCTTTACCACAATTGAAAACGGCAGATATTTTACAATTTCTGAATTTATCAGCTTCGATCGGTGAAAATAATTTAGTGAAGCAGTTTCGCCAGTGGTTGAGAACTCTGAAATAACCAACATCGCTCTATGAGTTTTTCTCGTTTGCCCATATATTACGGCGCTCTGTTTTTAAAAACTAGAGATCACTCATCGATCGCTTGTAAAGCCAGTCTAATCTCATCGGGATGAGTGTCTAAATACTCCCAGGCGGTGTCTAGATCGCTCTGGGTAAGCTGGGGATACATCTGAAGGAGGTCTGTGTCACTACTGCCGAGATCCTGGGCATTGACAAGCTCCCAGATGGCAATCTGGGTATTTGCAATGTAAGCTTCACCGCTGCTAATTTCTAGCGGTTTGGCAATTTCTGGCTGGGTACTCACCAAGCTCTGCGTCAATAGTTGGATGATATGCTCTTTTTCGGCGGGTGTCAGGGCGAGCAATTGGGATTCTAAGTCTTGGAGCGTCATAATTTAAGATAAGCCTGATGTATCCAAACTAGCGGATAATTGATTCTATTATGCCTTACAGCCATCTCGACGAGCTGACTGCCTGACACTCTAAATTGAGGTAGCTTAAACCACGTCGCCAATGAGGGTCAACAGTAGTTCGCAATCCAGCAATCAAATACTCTCTCCCTGAATTCGCGTGTAAATGAGGTAAATATTACCCAGTATTAATGCTAAAACGGTGACGATTAGGGAAAATTTAAGTAAGCCGAGACTTAGCTTACTAAACTTCCGATTTCCCGGCGTCGGGAACTTTAAAAAGACTAACAATCGCTCGGTTGCAAGTAATACTAAACCCGACCAGACAATCCCTACTAATAACATTAATAGCGAGATGCTAACTTGGTTGATGACGATCGTATAAATCGGTACTGTAGATTCGCCATCGGCTATTCCATAGGTCGCACAATTTAGACAAGCAATCAGCGAGAATGCAAATCCGGCGATCGCAAAATCCAGTAATGAAGTCGTCCCAATCCAAAGTAATAAAATTATTTGTCGAGCTTGTTTAGTCATTAGCTTGAGAGGCTCTCCTGCTATTTTGGGGGAAATAGAATTACATGTCAATTGATGGTATATTCTATCCCTTTACCCTTTACCCTTTCCCCCCTTTAATAAGTCTTACTTATCACCATAACTGCTGGAGAGCCAGCCATGAGCCATTAAGAATCCAAAATGTGAGTCGATCGCTAAGTAAATCATTCAACCGATCTAAGACTAGCTTGATAAGCGCGATGGACTTCTTGAACACTATATTGATTGAGAAAAATGCGGGCAAATTGTTCGGCTAATTGGGGATTGCCCAGCTCGATCGACCACTTTAATAAGGGCTTCATCGTGCGTTCGTTGAGTGCGCCGCCGAGGGATAAAATATTCCATAAGATTCGGTGAAAAACGGTCATCTGAATCATGATTTTCACATCGAGGGTGGGATGCTTTTTGTAAAAAACCACACCCATTTTACCGCGTTCGATTTCTTGTTCGATCAGCCGGGGAATGCGATCGAGTGAAAAAGCCGGATGCCAATGATAGCCGACGGCGGCGGGACATTTGACCATTTTAATCCCCTGGTTCTTGAGCCGAACGCCCAATTCTAAATCTTCCCAACCATACAGATCGAAACCGAGATCGAATAAGCCCACTTCCGTCAACCAATGTTTGGCGATCGCAACATTAGTAGTGGCAAAATAAGCATTAGAAAAGTCTAGAACTTTATAAGGTTCGGTGGTGGGTGCTTCAAAGTTTGCCGTATTAATTACACCCATAAGTGAAGACGCGATCGTCGCCTTTGGCTTGTTGTGCTGCGAGTAAGACATCGGCGTGACATTGGAGGAAAGAAGGAGTCACGACAATATCGCTATCGATAAAAATAATCGTATCGCCTTGTGCCTGCTCGACGCCCATGTTTCTGGCGGCGGAGGCACCTTTGTGAGCTTGTTCGTAGATTTTGAGATGGGGTAACTCGGCGGTACTAGTTTGCAACCACTCGATCGTGCCATCAGTCGAACCATCATCAACGACAATTATCTCGTACTCAGTCACGATCCGAGGATCGAGCGTTTGAATTTCTAACGCTCTCAAACATTTTTGGAGAATGGGGAGTCGATTGTAAGTCGGAATAACAATACTAAAAAACACCGATCTTGCCCTCACGGATGGAGATTGCTAAAGTGGGATCGATCGCGACATACGCAACTATCCCACCCTAGTTTACGACACGATCGAGTCGCAAAGAGTTTCCCGATCGCATTTGTGCTGAATGGATCGGTAGTGGATAGTGGATAGTGGACAGTAGATAGTGAATAATCGGCTATATTGTTAAGTAGTGCTAGATTGTAGTTGCCAAGCTGGGCATCTCCCAACTCCCAACTCCCAACTCCCAACTGTCTTATTTATGGCTAGTATTACTGTCGAAGGGCTGAGTAAAGTTTATCCAGTAGCGATCAAAGAACCCGGCTTACCAGGTACCATCAAGCATTTTTTCCAACGCACTTACAAACAGATTAATGCGGTGCGGGATGTATCGTTTGAGATTGCAGCGGGTGAAGTTGTCGGCTTCTTGGGAGCCAATGGTGCGGGTAAAACCACCACGCTCAAAATGCTCAGCGGTTTGATTCATCCCTCTACGGGGATTGTCAAAGTCGGCGGGCAAATCCCGTTCGAGCGCAAACCTGCCTTCTTACAGCAGATTACCCTAGTGATGGGGCAAAAGCAGCAATTAATTTGGGATCTACCCGCCCTCGATTCGCTCAAGATTAACGCTGCTGTATATGGTTTGAGCGACCGCACGGCGGAATTTCGGATTCATGAATTGGCAGAAATGCTCTCGATTCAAACTAAACTCACCCAACCGATTCGGAAGCTGTCTTTGGGCGAACGGATGAAAGCCGAGTTACTGGCGGCGTTGATTCACGAACCCCAAGTCCTGTTTCTCGACGAGCCGACACTAGGATTGGATGTCAACGCGCAAGTCGCCGTGCGACAATTCCTGCGGGAATACAATCAGCGCTACAACGCTACAATTTTGCTGACTAGTCACTACATGGCCGATATTACCGCACTGTGCGATCGAGTGTTGGTGATTCATCAGGGACTCTTAATTTATGACGGTAGCCTCAATGGG
>NZ_JANMZA010000308.1:0-19717 GCF_031382685.1 Chamaesiphon sp. OTE_8_metabat_110
ACCTAAAACAGTATCGACATATCCCAATTCTAGATTAGGTGTAAATAGGGATAGATTTAATTCCGATCGATGAATACCTGCGGAAGTCCCCTGTGTGAGAGAATGCAGGAAAATCGTCCGCCCTACCCAACTACTATAGGGAGGTTTCCCCGCAGCAATATATTCAGCGTCTTGAATTTGGGCATAAGCTTCGCGCCCACTAGGATTATAGATGTCTGCGCCAATCGATTGCCGCATTGCCGATCGTTCGAGTCGGGTGGTGAGATCGTTGGTAATTTCGTCACTGATGCCGATCGGGATATGATGGGGATGAATCAAAGGTATCCATGCAGGATCGGTTAATTCATCTTGATGTTGCCACAAATACCTGACAACTTGAGCGAATAACCGCAGCGCACCGCGAGTCTTCTGGAAGTTGGGGATCGAAGCAATCTTTTTGGTTAGGAGATTGAATAATTCGGGATGGAACGGATAACTCTGCTCGATCGCGGTAACATAACTAGCATCTTTACAAGCATCGGGGAGATCCAATCGAGTAGTACGATAAGCACTCAAATAGGCGGAAGCTGCCGACTTAGCCGCCGTCTCATCCACACTCGTAAATAACCTTTGTTTGACAATATTATAAATTTCGACATCGGTAGATGGACTTAATACCCGCTCTTGTCGAGCCGAGGCGCGGAGCAATTCTTGTAAATCATTAGTTTCCTCTGCAAAAGTGTCCGCCGAGGAAAGGGGAAAGGGTAAAGGGTAAAGGGGGAAGGTTAATTTAATTCTGGGGAAGTCGCCAAAAAAACGTATAAAAACCAGATATAGACATCACTAAAAAGTTGTGTCTCTGAGAAATTAGAGATGAAAATATAGGCAACTAGGATTATCGGTACAAAAGCTGTCTGAGTTTTAGACTCGATCGCAAATCTTACAGCATTAATTGTCAGCTTGAGAAACGAACAAGCAAATAAAAATAAGCCCAGCCAGCCAATTTCCAAGGCTAAATCTAAGAACCCACTATGAGCGTTAGGGGGCACAAACCCATTGGCATTGATAATGTAACGAGCCGGGTTGTCATCACCTTGCCAAGGCTGCCAAAATCCATACACGCCAAAACCAAGTAGCGGATTATGATGATTGAGGGTGGCGATGACAGTCGGCCAAAAGTCGGTACGACCACTTAAAGTAGTATCCTTACCCAGAGCCTCAAAGATCCCCCTAGTGTGGGACTCGATGACAAAAAATAGGCACAAACCGATCGCTAAAAATATGACTGAAGCTACTGTGGCTTGTTTGGCTTGTAATTTTTTAAATAAATATTGGGTGATAAAAATTCCTAGTAAAGCAATAAGTGTCAACAACGCTTGAGCAGAGTTCGATCGAACTAAGACTATCAGGAAGATGGCAATAATACCCAAACTTAAACTCTTTTGGTTCCGAGTCGATATGAGGTGAGCGAGCCATAAAACAATGCCTAAAGCAGCAAATGTGCCTGTCCGAATGGGAAAGCTCATGATTCCTTGCCAGCCTTTTTCATTGACACTAAAAGATGGCAGGACAATGCAAAAGATGGCACCCACAATCAGGATAACCGCACAGAGAAAGCGTAAAATAGCCGTCATCCGGGCGATCGAGTAATGCTTGGCAATATGCACTGCATATAGACTAGTGCCGACTATGACTAAGCTACCTTTAAAGGTAAAACTCGGCGATCTCGACCACAATGCGGATAATAGAGTCAGCACGAGGATGAATAGCAAGCAGGGATCTCTAATTAGCAGAGTTAAATTCTTAAAAAAGTCTCGAAAGCGATTTCTTAAGACGAGTATAAAGAATAAATAAATACCGATCTGAGCGACAGCAGAACCGAGAGTTTTATCTAGTCCCGCTATTGCTTTTGGTCGGAGTTGGGAAAATGGTGGTAAAATTACCTCTGCCAAGGCAATAAACAATATGCACAGCACGAATGTTTCAAGCTGACTAGCTGTTTTTTCATTACTTGAAATTTTTAGCAAGATAATAAATATAGCTGAAGACAGAATTGTGGATAACAAAATAACGATGGGATGAAAAAATATTTCTCGCATGTTTAAATTTTTAAATTATCATCCAACTATTTTTTAGCAATTCACAGCCCAAATCATGAGACTCTTAGTCCCCCTCGAACAGGGGGATTTAGGGTGATTTGGCTCTACGATTCGCATCGAGCAACCTTTTACACCCTTTAATAATAAAATCAAACGCTAATGCTTTTGTCATCATTAGACCAAGTTTGCGACTGGGTGGATATAACAATAAAATCAGATAGTCGGAAACCCCATAAGAGATCACTGTAGCTAAAGCAGCCCCCGCACCTGCATAGCGCGGAATTAATAATAAGTTGAGCAGGATATTGAGGATCGCGCCCACAAAAGTTGTGACTGAACCAAATCGAAATAATCCTTCGGTTGTTACCCAGGTATTTCTAATTAAACCGAGGGCTACAAAAACATTCGACCAAACATAAATGCTCAAAATCGTGCTAGAGGAAGTATAACTTGAGCCATATAATAGTGTGATGATTCGGTCAGAAAAACAGGTCATTATCAGCCCGATCGCATACATAGTCATGACTAAAAGATTCAAGGCTTTTTGAATGCGCTCGTCGTAAAGTTGTTGGCTTTCTTGCTTCGATCGAAATATCTTGGGCGCGATCGAAGACACGATCGCGATCGGAATAAAGTACCAAACTTCAGCCAGACGCACGCCAACAGCATAATTACCCACGGTAGCATTATCGATCGTATTCCCGAGCATAACCTGATCGATTCGCATGTAAATAGTAATCGAAAGCCCTGTTAAAATATTCGGCCAAGATTGGCGGAGAAATTGCTTTGCTAAGGATAAATTGACTTGCCAAACTTGAAAAGAGTAGCCAGCTAACCGATAAGCAATCGCTAAATTAATCGAAGTTAGCGCTACCTCAGTAAATGTGACGATCGCAAAAGCTAACAATGGCGCTTTTTGAATCACTAGCAAAACTTTGATCGCTGTAGATATCAAATAAGCCACATTTTTAGCATAAACTGTCTTTTTTGATTGCACCTGAGACTGAAACCAGAGATCGATCGTCTCTAGAGACTGAAATATCATCCCAAAAGCAATAATACTTACTAGCCAAGGAGTGAGGGGATCTTGACTAGGAATTAATAAAATCGCCCCGATAGCTAGTAAGAAAGCAATACTACCGCTGGCTAATTTTAAAACAAATCCAGTTCCTAAAATTTCAGCACTAGCTGTAGTTTCGCTCGCGAGATCGCGAATGATAATTTCATCTAACCCGGCTTTGGCAATCACATTAAACATCCCCGCTATCGAGATGGCATAACTAAGCAATCCAAACTGGCTAGCGCCCAAATAACGCGCAACCCAGACACCTACAACCAATCCTATCCCCATCCGCAGGATATTATCTGCCATCAACCAAAATGTGTTGGTGACGATTTTCTGTAACTCTGGGCTGTGGTTTGTCCCAATTTTTTTGACAATCTTTGCGAACATTAACGGATCTCCAGCAGTTATGGTGATAAGCAAGACTTATTTAAAGGGGGGAAAGGGGAAAGGGGTTTTGATCGCACGATTACCTTTGGTAGGCTACGCCAACGATTGATGTTTAAGTAAGCTATTTCCCCAAAATAGCAGGAGAGCCGCGCGAATTAGCGCAATGTCTTGAGTAACTTAATTGCCGTTCGAGATAGGGCTGTAGCAGTCTTACCTGGGAAATTTTTGCCTCGATAATATGTCGGAATATATTGCTTTGCAGCTCCCTGAAAGTGACAGCCATGAACGCGAACTAGTTGACTGTCTTTGCTAGCTGTAAACATGGGTTTACCATTGACAAAATCAATCTTCTTCAGCCCGCGATCGAGTTCAAATTCATCAGGTAAATAATTATTAGCTGAATTCATATTATTATCAAAGATATGTCGATCGTGTTGGCGACTCAAATTGCCGATCGAGGAGCCGCGTTCTAACCAAAACAGATAAAAAGTTGTCATATCACAAATGCCACCAGCTAGCTGATGCTGCTGATGCCAATGCCATTTTTCTGCGTATAAACTGAGGTAACGACGATCGCTAAAAGATTCGATCGCAAATTCACAAAACTCTGCCAAGCGTTCGGCTGTCCAGTAACTAATATGCGCCGAAGCAGACCATTCAAGCGCATCGAAGCTTTGGTCTGGAATCATATATCCACAATCATTAATCACATCGCCATAATAAGATTTGATGTCACCTAACGAGCTAAATAATAAAACATCCGAATCCAAATGAAACGCCGATGCGATCGAGTTACGCTGCATATAATCTAATAAATAAAACCATCGCAGCCAACAAAATAGTTCAAACTCCGAACTATTAGTTGACATATGAATATATTTATCTACAAACCTAGATATGTAGTGAGAATCTCTTAACTCTCGGAAAAATTTGGGTTCGATGCTCTCGGACTTCGCGCAGTCGCCGAGGAGGACGATATTTGCATCTGGATCTACGGACTTTGCTTGGTTGAGGATAAAGGGTAAGTACCAGCTATATCCGCGATGAACAAATACCACGTCAGCACAATCATTCATGGTTGCTTTCCTCGATCGGTAATGCTAATGTTGCCAGATATTCTGTATGTGATTAGGTAACAATTATTACCAGATACCGAGCAAGTAAATATTTATGGAGAGAAAATATCACCGCCGTGCTGATTTGCGTATGCAAACGCAGCCAAATGTATCTTTTTAGACAACAGATTTTGAGAGAGATTTTGAGAGATCCCTTAAGTCATAGGTTATGAGACTCGATTACTAAAGTCATTATGGATTTGGCTGAACTTTAGGTGCAAATATAGCGTTTGCTGAAGTCAAAAAAGGTGCAAATAAAGGCGCAAACCTATGAACAAACTGAGGATTTTTGCAAAGTGTTCTCGATCGCCAAATTAAGCCAAGAGGGTGATGACATCGGGTTTAAAAACTAACGATAATAGAAAAAATATTGGCGATCGAGTTCGACTGACTGGCGATGACGAGATATTCCTAAGTACTCAGAAATAGATACTCTAGCAATGAAAATAACTCCTGCTTCCCGATCGAATATCGCTGCAATCGTGCCGGAGGCACCCGATCGTCTACTCCCGCCCGAGCCGCCATCTGTGGAAGATGAGGGCGGATGGGATTTAAATTGGGTATCGGGCGTATTACGCCGCAAGGCTCCGCTCATCGGACAGCTCGCATTAGCAACAGCGATCTTGGCAACTGGGGGATTGTTTTTGCTCGGGACGATCGCCAAACCTAAATATGAGGGGATGTTCCAACTTCAGGTAGAGCCAGCAACGGCGGAAGCCAAATCTTCCCGATCTTTTCTGCGCGGTCAAACGACCGAACGGGCTTTGGAAGAGACACAAACGAATAACCTAGAGCAGAGTTCGGCATTAGATTATGAAACTCAGATTCGGATTTTAAAGAGTTCCAAACTGCTCGATCCGATTGTCGCGCAGATCCAGCCGCGTTATCCCCAGATTACTTATAACTCCCTCGTCAAGGGTCTGACGATCGAGCGGATCAAAGTTACTAAAGAGGGTAGAGAGCAGGGCACAAAACTCCTGCAAGTGGGCTACACGGGTACGGATGCCCCCGAAATTCTGTTCGTTTTGGATCGGCTTACTGAAGGTTATCTTCGTTATAGTTTCAAAGAGCGCCAAACGAATATTCGCCAGGGAATTAAATTTATTGACGACCAGACGCCGCAGCTTAGAAAACAAGTCAATAAAATTCAAGCTCAAATTCAAGTGCTACGGCAACAGAGCAACCTCATGGATCCCGAGCAGCAGGGCACGGAATTTTCCCAACTCCTATCGGCGCTCAAACGCCAACAGTTCGATACTACGGCAAAATTAGCCGAAGCCCAAGCGCGCTATCAAACCTTGAAACAGAAATATAGTGGTGGTGATGCCATCGCCGTACTAGGTGAATTGCCCTCGTCGCAGAAATCGATCGATCGCTACCGCGACCTCGAACATCAAATTGCCGTTGCCTCAGCCCGCTTCCAAGACAATAGCCCCACGATCCAGACCCTGCGCGGCGAGCGTGCCAATATCCGCGCTGGACTCGATCGCGAAGCCGCCCAGATTGTCACCTGGGCAGCCGATCGCGTGAACGCCATGCAAACCCAACAGCAGGCTCTCAACCAGTCCCAAGCCAATCTCAACCAGCAATTTCAACAATTGCCAGCAGTCTCAGCTAAATATGCGGCTTTAAAGCAAGAATTAAAAATTTCCTCCGAGACACTAGATCGGTATTTATCCAAACGGGAGATACTGGGAATTGATGTCGCTCAGCAGGAAGTGCCGTGGGAGGCGATCTCCCGCCCCACCCTGACCAGTGACATCCAAGGCAAACCGATTAATCTTGCCGAACAAAACAAACGCCTGTTAGGATCGATCGCGATCGTTTTAGCCATTTTATTCGCGATCGCCGTGGCATTTACGATCGAAATTCTCCAAGATATTATCTACACGCCCATCGAAGTCCAACGATTGAGTAAGCTGCCAGTCTTAGGCACGATTCCCATCTTTAATAACGCCACGCCCCGGAAATTAGCCCCCAGCGGCTGGTTCACAAATAATAGCGGTGCCCTATCTCAACCTGCCAAAATTCAATTTTTCAAAGAAGCTTTTAATTCACTCTACTCAAATATTGGCTTTTCCAGCACGACAACAGCGATCCAGACGATCGCCATTAGCTCGTTAGGCGCGAAAGAAGGCAAATCGCTCATTGCCACCAACTTAGCCAGAGCGGCAGCACTAGCAGGTAATAAAGTCCTATTAGTAGATGCCGATTTGCGATCGCCCCGACTGCATACTTACCTCAGACTAGAGAATCAACAAGGTCTGAGCGAATTAATCGAATCAGACTTAGATCCAGATCGAGTAATTCAACCATCATATCTAGACGATAATTTGTCTGTCTTAACCGCCGGACAGGTGTTATCTAACCCGGTACGGCTGCTCTCATCGACCAAGCTCAAAAGTTTGATGCAGGAATTTGAAACAGAGTTCGATCTGGTTATTTATGACACCCCACCGATGAATTTTGCCGATCTCAGTTGGGTGGGTTCTCAAGTCGATGGCATTGTCTTAGTGGCTAAACTAGGGAAGACCCAACGCTCTACGCTGATTCAAGCAATTCGCGAGCTGAAAATCTCACAGCTACCGATCCTGGGGATAGTTGCCAATGGTACCGAAAACATGGGTTCTTCCAGTATCAGTTCTGCTGCAATGATTGCCTCGACATCGAAGCTCTACTATTCCCGCTCCACCATCTTTCTCCCAGCAGGCAATTCTAGCGAGAACGTAAAATGAGTTGGGAGTTGGGAGTTGGGAGTTGGGAGTTGGGAGATGGGAGTTGGGAGATGGGAGATGGGAGTTGGGAGTTGGGAGTTGGGAGTTGGGAGTTGGGAGATGGGAGATGGGAGATGGGAGTTGGGAGATGGGAGCGAAAAGTGAAGCACCTTTTCCAGACAGATGGAAAAATCTGAATAGTGACTGAATTTGTGCCGCCTAGTACTAGTAAATGCGATCGCCGACTACTCAGTCTAAAACATGGAAAATTCATGCAAAATCCGACTATTGCCGTGCTGATGACTTGCTACAACCGCAAGCAGAAAACCCTCGACAGCCTCGACTCGCTATTTAGTCAAGATGGTGGCGAGGATCGATCGCTGAGCGTGTACCTAGTAGATGATGGGAGTACCGATGGCACCACCACGGCAGTTGCCGCCGCCTATCCCCAAGTAAACATCCTCCAGGGAGATGGCAGTCTCTTTTGGAATCGCGGGATGCACATGGCTTTTGCGGCGGCACTCGTTGGCGTAGCCTCTCAGAATGAGAATCGAGACTACGACTATTATTTATGGCTCAATGACGATACGATCTTGTACCCCGCAGCGCTGGCAGGTTTGCTGCACGCATCGGACGCGGTGGCAGCCAAAGGCAATCCGCAAGCCATTATTGTCGGTGCTACCTGCGACCCGCAGACGGGAGTGCTGACATATGGCGGCTTGGAGAGCCAAGATCGGTATCGTCCGCTGCGCTTTTCCCTAGTCGCACCGGGCAGCGAGCCGCAACGCTGCGACACGCTCAACGGTAATTGTGTCTTAATTCCCAAATCGGTTGCAGGTATTGTCGGCAATCTCGATCCGGCATTTACTCACTATCTGGGGGATCTAGACTATGGACTCCGCACCCAAAAACAAGGCGGTAGTGTCTGGCTCGCGCCCGGTTTTTGCGGCACCTGCTCGCAAAATCTCCGCCCGAGAACTTGGACGGAGACGACGGAGAATCTGCCCTGGTACCTTCAGTGGCAGCGCGTCGGGCAACCCAAAGGGCTAAATTTGACCCAAATGACCCTACCGCCTGTCACCGAGTGGAAAATCTTTGCCCAGCGGTATGCTGGTCTGCTGTGGCCTGTTTACTGGCTGTTTCCCTATCTGCGACTGCTGTTGCTCCCAGTCGTGCGGATTGGTAGCAATTTGCGATCGAGCCAGTTGAAACTAGATTAGACTTCCTGCGAAAGTCAGGGGATAGGGATGAGGGGGAACTCTAGACAAAAACAGTACTAAAAAAGATTGTATTTTTACTTTCGCAGGCGGTCTATTAGCTGCCTGATTTAGGTAAGTTAGTGCAAATATTTATTAGATAGATCGTGCCTGAAACCTAGATGGTGGGCATTGCCCACCCTACTGAAACCTAGATGGTGGGCATTGCCCACCCTACAAGATATCCATTCCCTAGTCCCTATCCCCTAATTGCCAATGTTGAGATTGATACAGCGATGGATAGTCATTTTTCTCCTGGTGGCGATCGCAATTCCGATCGCTGCACTCAACCTCAAACCACAGCCGCCATCAACGATGAACCCACCCGCACGGGCGATTCCAGCTAGCTTATTTGGGATGCACATCCATCACGCGCTGGAAAATTGGCCGACTGTCCCCTTTTCGCAGTGGCGGCTGTGGGATGCCTATGTAACTTGGGGCGACTTGGAACCGCAGCCAGGAGCCTGGAAATTTGAACTGCTCGATCGCTATGTCGCATTAGCCGCCCAGCACAAGGTCGAGCTGTTGTTGACACTGGGGCAAACGCCGCGCTGGGCGGCGGCGCGTCCCAATGACGAATCGGCGTATGGGAACCCCGGCTGGCCAGCAGAGCCAAAAGACCTCAAGGATTGGCGCAACTATGTCCGCACCGTAGCGACGCGCTATCGTGGGAAAATCCGTTATTACGAAATCTGGAATGAACCAGATCTCAAGCGTTTTTACAGCGGTAGTGCTGAGAAAATGGTGGAATTAGCCCAGGAGGCGCATACCATCCTCAAGCAAGTCGATCCGCAGATTTATGTCCTTTCGCCCGGTGCTACCAATGGCACGCCCGATTTCCAGTGGCAACAGGACTATTTTCGGCGCGGTGGGGGTAACTATGCCGATGCGATCTCCCAGCACTTTTATCCCAGTTCGGCAGTTCCAGAAGATTTGGGCAAATCTATTACTCAGATGCAGGCGGTGATGCGTAAATTTGGTCTAGCGCAAAAGCCATTGTGGAATACCGAATCAGGGTGGCTAAAACCGGGCGAGATCGCCCCCGAACGCCAAGCGATGGCGCATATTGCCAGAACTTACTTAATTAATTGGGCTAGTGGCGTCCAGCGATTTTATTGGTATGCGTGGGACAACCAAACAGCCGTCAGTTTACATCTGACAAAAAGTGATGGTAAAAAGTTGACACCAGTAACTAATGTTACCAATAGTTATGCCCAAATTCAAACATGGTTGGTCGGCGCAAAAATGCAAAATTGTGCGCCTAATTCCGCGCAGACTTGGGTGTGCAATTTGACGCGTAAAGGGCAACCCTTCTGGATCGTGTGGCATCCCGATCGAGAATTGACTTTTAATGTCCCCAAAAACTGGCAAGTGCGATCGGTGCGAGATTTATATGGAAAAAGCCAGCCGCTGACAGGTTCTCGGCAGATTGCGATCGATTTTGCCCCCGTACTCTTGTCGCCTACTAAACAATTTTAAAATTCTACCCATGCACGATCTTCCTAAAATTAATGTGACTGAGATCGCAATTGACTTGAGATATTTAGCGGATTTATGGTAATAAAGTTCGGCACATTTACGGTCGAATGTCTATCGAATATAAATGGTAAATATGCCTATAATGAGCGGTGAGTTAAGATTATTCTGTCGCGATTGATATTCAATTTATACACACTTTCGAGATAATTATCATACCTCATATACTCCGTAAATTTGCAGATATTTTTTTGAAAAATACAATTAAATTGATGGCAACCGTCAGGCTTAATTAGCTCAAACCGCTTTCAGTACACAGCTTTGGATAAATCAAGGGTGAGTTAAGAGTTCGGAATCTGACAGTTATTTAATTTTAACTTAGACTAATTTTATACAATTTATCTTGATTTTGAAGTTTTAAATCACTCGATCGAACTAACTCTGTTTATTCGATCGTCGATAAATAATTGACATACCTAGATGAAGGTATAAAAAATAGTTGCACTGAGAAAAATCATCATCGATTGCAATATGCACGAGCATAAGCGATCTAGATTGAAACATCTAAAATTCGATCGCATTTGGAGAATTGTTGTTCGCCCAATCGATCGACATCATCAATAAGTCCGATCTCAGCGTTCGAGAATTTGAGTTTCCCCATCGGAGATAGAATGATGAATTACGCAACAGATATTCGTGCCGCATGGCTCTTTCCGTCTCTCCGCAAGGGTAACTATTGGCAGCCAATTTTTCGAGATTTTAGCCAACGGTTCGAGACGATCGTTTATGCGGGACTGTGGTCGGGATTTACACCAGGTTTGGAAGATACCTTTGCCGTCGAAGTTGTCGGCAATACCCAGTTCGGGCAAGATTATAGCGCTCGCGTTGCCAATGCTTCGCTCAAAATTGTCTTACCTTTATGGAAGTTTCGACCGCAGATTATTTTTACCAGTGGATTTTCAATTTGGACGATCCTGGCGCTGGGTTTGAAACCAGTGGCGGGGTGGCGGGTGGCAATTTTATACGATGGCAGTTCGCCGAGTATTGATTTTCGCAATTCTTGGGCGCGATTGCTATTGAGGCGATTGCTGGCACGGATGGCGGATGGGTTTTGTGCCAATAGTGGTGCCGCCAAGGATTATCTGATCGATGTTTTGCACGCGCCCCCAGCGAAGGTGTTTGGGAGTACTTATTTGGTACCCGATGTCACTGCTTTGGTACCTACTCACCAGATAGCTGCGCCAGCGGTAACGGGCGCTGGCACTGATGCCCAGCAGAGCGTCACCTTCTTATTTGTCGGCGAACTGATTCCCCGCAAGGGACTGCGGCAACTCCTCCAAGCTTGCGCCCTGCTCGATCGATCGTCCCAACATCATTATCGACTACTAGTCGTCGGGGATGGTTCCGAACGCGCGGAACTCGCCCAGTTAGCTACCGCCGAGAATTTAGACGACGTTGTGACTTGGATTGGGTGGGTGCCTTACGAGCAATTAGGTACCTATTTTCAATCGGCAGATGCCCTGATTTTCCCCACATTAGAAGATGTGTGGGGGATGGTGGTACTCGAAGCAATGGCTTTCGGGCAGCCCGTATTGTGCTCCAAATGGGCGGGTGCGGCAGAACTCATCGTCCCTGGTGAAAACGGTGAATTATTCGACCCCCATCACCCCGCCGCATTAGCCGCCCTCATGACACGCGTACTTCAGCAGCCGCAGTTGCTCGCGACGATGGGCGCAAACGCCCGCCGGATGACCGCACAATATACACCCGCAGTCGCTGTGGACAATTTTCAGATGGTCGTCGATCGAGTATTGGCATCCCCACCAGCACTAGCTTAGGGCGCGAACAGTCAGGCTTTAGGCTTTAGGGAAAACTCCGCTGTAGTTTTCCCTAAAGCCTAAAGCCTAAAACCTCAAGCCTAAACCCTAAACCCGCTGCGAATGAAGATTCTGTCCTCCTAGTTGCACATACATCATCATGAAAATTTTGATTCTGCATAATCGTTACAAAATTATCGGTGGCGAAGAAGGAGTCGTGAAGGCGGAGTATGCCCTCCTAGAACAGCGCGGTCATAAAGTGACAGTATTAGAGGCAAACAACGATCGGATCGTCGGCATCTGGGGGAAGCTGAGCACGGCGATTAATGGCCTTTACTCACTTTCTGCCAAACACCAAGTCAGCGACGCGATCGCCCAGCTAGAGCCAGATCTCGTCCACGTTCATAACTTTTTCCCCCTCTTGTCCCCATCGGTTTATGATGCTTGTCTGGATGCAGAAGTCCCGGTAGTGCAAACATTGCACAACTACCGCCTCCTGTGCCCCAAAGCGATGCCGTTTCGGAATGGGCAGATCTGTGAGGATTGTTTCGATCGAGTCGTACCGTGGTCGGGCGTTTTACATGGTTGTTATCGCAATTCCCATATCCAAAGCGCTTCTGTCGCTGCGATGCTGGGTCTGCATCATTGGCAAGGCACTTGGCACAAGCGAGTCGATGCCTATATTGCTTTGAGTGATTTTCAAAAGCAGGTGTTCGTGCGAGCGGGTCTACCCGCAGAACGTTTTTTTGTCAAACCAAATTTTGTCTTTGGGAATGAATTTCCGCCAGACTCACAGCGAGGTGATTTTGCGTTATTTGTGGGTCGATTATCTGAAGAAAAAGGCGTCGAAATTTTGCTCGACGCCTATTTACAACATCAACTGACGATCCCCCTCAAAATTATCGGCGATGGCCCATTGAGGGCGACATTAGAAGCCAAAGCCGCCGGATTAGCGCAGGTGACATTCTTGGGACAGCAAGATCCAACGGTGGTAATTCAACTGATGCAACGCGCCCAGTTTCTCGTCTTTCCGTCGATCTGGTACGAAGGTTTCCCCTTGACGATCGCCGAAGCATATGCCTGCAAACTGCCTGTAATTGCCTCGCGGCTGGGTTCGATGAGCGAAATCGTCCGCGATGGGGTTACGGGTTTGCACTTTGAATCTGGCAATGCCGCAGATTTAGCCAGCAAAATCCAATGGGCGATCGCACATCTCCAGTCTATGCAAAACATGGGGGCTGCTGCATATGAGATTTATCAAAATTGCTATACTCCCCAGGTGAACTATCAGCAATTACTTCACATTTATCAATCGGCGATCGATCGGGCGAAAATGCGATCGCTTAATTAGGTAAAAGGTAAAAGGTAAGAGGTAATGGGTAAGAGGTAATGGGTAAAAGGTAAGAGGTATAGGTTCTATATCTGCTTGGGTGCCGATACTAGTTCGCTGAATAGAGTGGCATAACGCTTTGCTTGTAACTCGATCGAGAATTCGCGTTCGGCTTTCTCGCGGGCGTAATTACGCAAATTTTGATGTCGGGAGGGGTTGTCCAGTACCCAGGCAATGCCTGTCGCTAGATCCTCGATATCAAAAGGTTGGGCTAGATAGCCATTTTTTTGGTGTTCGATCAGATCGGGTAAACCACCGACATCGAAGGCGACACAGGGGGTGCCACAAGCTAGTGCTTCCAGGACGACATTGGGTAAATTGTCTTGAATCGAGGGTGCCACTAGCACATCCGCCGCTGCGTATAAAATCGCGATCGAGATATCGTCAGTGAGAGTGCCCAAGGCATGATATTTAAACCCACAAATTTCCGCGTCCAACAACGCTGGGCCAAAAATGACCGCCTCTAGCCGATCTGTCCATCCCGAGCTGCTTAATTTTTTTAAGGCTGGCTCTAGGAGCTGAAATCCTTTGCGCGGATCGATCGTACCTAATGTGGCTCCGAAGAGGATTAGCTGCTTGTCGAGCGGGAGATTGAGGATCTGTCGTGCTAATAACTTATCGATCGGTTTATATTTAGTGAGGTTGAGTCCATTGGGGATTAGCTCGACCCGGTGGTGCTTTAATAACGAGCTAGATTCGGCACATTTTGCCATCCACTTACTCAAGACGACAACCGTGGGATTGGTTTGCTGCAATGCTTTCGCTTTGCGTTGCCACACCCAGCGCGATAGATCGGATTCGCGATCGCTATTTAGTTGCGGACAAGCACCACAGGCAACTTGATAGCGATCGCAAGTCTGATTATAGTGACAACCGC
Source organism: Chamaesiphon sp. OTE_8_metabat_110 (assembly GCF_031382685.1). NCBI lineage: Bacteria > Bacillati > Cyanobacteriota > Cyanophyceae > Gomontiellales > Chamaesiphonaceae > Chamaesiphon > Chamaesiphon sp. OTE_8_metabat_110. The sequence continues at coordinate 14,177 of NZ_JANMZA010000308.1, forward strand.
CCGTAAATGCCCACATATCGTGTAGGGTCAGTACCAGCGGCTGTTTGATTTTACCAATCGCCTCGATCGACACATAGCCCTGACAAATCCACTGTAAATTGATAATATCGGGGTCGAAGGAGATCGTCCGCTGGAGCGTGCTACTAGGGAGCCATTGGAGCGAAAACGGCGCACGATTGGGACGATGGTACAGATTTAGCGGTAATGAATCCAGGCGATAGCTGAGATTGAGTTTGGCGATCGTTTTGTCCAGAGCGGTTTGTGGCCCTGTAATCCTCGGATCGTTACTTTGTTTTTGCTGGATCGAAATCTGAGCATCTAAACCCATCTGCCCAAGTCCCTCATGCAACCGACAAGCCGCCCGCCCCGCGCCGTCTCTTTCGCCAGTGCTCAGCATTAAAATTTTCATGTTTATTTAGATCGAAAATTTTTCGAGATCGACATGTTGCAGATCGGCAAATTTGACAAATCGGGTGGCGATGCCCTCGGGATTGTTAAAATATTGCTCCATCAGCGCTGCTGGCTGTTTGCTCCCGCCACCGCCGCGATCGATCAGTTTGGCGATATAAGTGCAGTATGCTAGGCGCAGAGCATTAATTTTACCGAGTACTTCTTGCCTGATCTCCGTCGGATCTGGGGGGGCTGCTTTCCACTGCTCGACGGCTTGAGCCACTCGATCGGGGTCGGGAGGCACGATAATCGAGTTATGCGGGCTAAAAAACTGGTCGCGACCGCCTTTACTAGGCGTACTGACAACGGGGATGCCACACAGTAAGTATTCACACGATGCCAGCATCGCGCCTTCTTGGGCGGATAGACACAAACCCGCGTAAGCTTGGTTGTATTTCCGCGCCAATTCTGGACGCGGCAAAAATTCACGATTAAAATCCGCATGGTGAAGTTCGGGACAGTAGGCGTGCAAATCGCCACCATAGGACACAACCATCAGATTAGTAACTTGTTTGGCTAAGGACAGCCGTTTAAATGCGGCTAACTGTGCGGTATAGATCGCATCATAGATTTTGGGTTCTGCTAGTGGTTTATACAGATGCTCGTTGATGTAAAGATTGGCACTAAATCGATCGCCCCGAATCAAAAAAGACTGACGCACGCGGTTTTCGTCTGGGGCATTGACTAGTAAGCTGTGTTCGCGCCGCTCTAAACGATGCAAGATTTGTCTGGCTTTGAATTTTGCCATCCGATGCACTGGGACAGCCCAGCCGGGGACATGCTCTAAGACGTATTTAGGCTCGAAGGAAGCTGGAAACGAGAGATTATCGGGAAATTCACCGAGAACTTTACCGCTTGGTGCCAATTTTGTCTTGAAAGGATAGCCACTAAAGGTAGATACGATGAGTGGATCGGTAGCCAAAATGTAAAGACCATGAAATAACATAAGGGGAAAGGGGAAAGGGGAAAGGGTTGACATGTAATTTAGCCATTTTTCCCACAATAGCAGGAGAGCCAAATAATTATGCTGACCTAGTTAGCTGCTTTAGTTTTAATTGAATACGTTTGAAAAATTTGGGGAAATAATCAAAACAAATCTCTTGAATCACTCGATCGATCTGTAAATTACGGGTTACTAATTCGGGATGTTGGAGTGGAAAATTTATGGCTGTAGCGGGGATACTTAATTGGGGACAATCTGCCGAATTTGTGTCTGCCGATCGCGTATGTGTCGCATCGGCATCGAAGCCAATATTCGTCACCAAATTAACCTGCGGCACGATTCCCAAGCCACCTTGGAGCCAGCAAGTCAGCGTCCACTGGTAATCCCAACAACCTAAATCTCGGGAGCTGGCATCGTGAAAAATTCGCGCCCAAGTCTTCACGGCATGGTCGTCACCTAATAAATCTTGGAGTAGCTGGTGCTGGCGATCGGGTGCCATTTGCAACCAGTTTTTCATATCATAGTCATAATGTTGCCATGCCCGTCGCCATGTCGCCCAGCCCCAGGAAAGCGTGTAGCGAGAAAACAGATAACTATCTTCATGCTGATATTTACTCGCCCAAAAGTTGTTACCAGAAATGTGCATGACGCGATCGTCATCGCGATAACGGGTTAATAATTCATCGCAAAATCGAAAAAAATCGGGATGGGGAATGCAATCATCTTCGAGAATAATTGCGGTTTCGACTCGATCGAATACCCAACTAATCCCCGTCGCCGGACGCACGCCACACCCTAAATTCGTATCGGCATAGTTTTTAAAAACTTCACAATCCCAATCGACGCGATCGATAATCGCCCGCGCCGCAGCACATTTAGCAATATCGTCGGGTCGATCCGGGCGTGGCCCATCCGCGATCGCCAGGAGCTGGGATGGCTTGGCTTGGCGGATTGCCTCAAAGACTCGCTCGGTACACTCTGGCCGATTAAAGATTAAAAGTGCGACTGGAGTTTTCATTGGCTCTTGAGAGCTAGACATAATTTCCATCCATATTTTCAGGAAAATTGATGCGATCGCATCGATCTTGACTTACCGTTGCATCCAGCCAATTTGTAGTCAATGATTTTCTAATATCTCACATTTTAGATATTTTCCAATTAAGCCAATATGCGTAAAAAATAATTAAATAACGATTTTTTTTACTAACTTCATCTTTTTCGCAAAGTGTACTGAGATATTCATTCAGCAAAATGACTAATGATTTTTGCAAACCATTCTATTAGCTTAAAAAGGATTACTGTAAGTTAGTAACGAGCTGTGTAGTAAGCTCAGACAGACCTGTGCTCGTCAGAATAGTCTAAATAATTTTTAACACACTTCATCGGTTTCAACACGGGCACCCTGCCAGTTGCCATCATTACGATCCGATCGGCGTATAAGTTTTCGTCGGTCAATTGCGATCGAAATCACATCAATATTTACTAAGATCGGCTCTAATTTTCACGCATAGCTCGGGCAATTTTTTTGTTAATTTCCAGACAAGCTGCTGCTGTTCTATTGAGAAATGTGATGATGAATCTCAAGTTTTGGCAAGGAAAACGCGTATTACTCACCGGACATACGGGCTTTAAGGGAAGTTGGCTCTCCCTGTGGCTACAATCCGTGGGCGTTGAATTATTAGGATATGCCTTGCCGCCACCGACAGATCCCAGTCTGTTTGCAGTCGCTCGCGTCGCCGAGGGGATGACTTCGGTGGTGGGCGATATTGCCGACTACGAGCAGCTCTACCGCGTCGTGGCTGACTTTCGTCCCGAGATCGTCCTACATCTAGCAGCACAGTCGGTAGTCAGTACCTCCTATCTCGACCCGGTGACTAACTACCGCGCTAACGTCATGGGGACAGTCCACCTGCTCGAAGCGATTCGCCAAGTTGGCGGCGTGGGTGCTGCGGTCATCGTCACTTCGGATAAGTGCTATGACAACAAAGAATGGGTGTGGGGGTATCGAGAAACCGATCCGCTCGGCGGTTACGACCCCTATAGCAGTAGCAAAGCTTGTGCGGAGCTGGTGACAGCAGCATATCGGGATTCATTTTTCAATCCCGCCCAATATGCCGAACATGGCGTCGCGATCGCTACAGCACGCGCTGGTAATGTAATTGCGGGTGGGGACTGGACAGCCGACGGTTTAGTAGCCGATTTGGTGCGATCGCTCTTACATCACCAACCGCTCCAGATTCGCAATCCCCAGGCGATTCGTCCGTGGCAACACGTCCTCGATGCGCTCAATGGCTACCTGATCTTAGCCGAAAATCTAGCCACCAAAGGTACCGCATTTACCCAAGCGTGGAATTTTGGCCCCGCTGAATCTTCAGTTCAACCAGTCGGTTGGCTCGTGGAACACCTCCTCGCCCGCTGGGGTGAAGATGCTCAGTGGGAATTAGCTCCTGGCGCTCGATTTCACGAGCATATTTCCTTAACCTTGGACAGTTCCAAAGCGCGATTCAAACTCGGCTGGCAACCCAAGCTGTCGCTAGAAGACTCGCTAGCACAAATCGTAGACTGGACTAAGTGTTATCAAACTGGGGACGACATGCGCCAAGTCACCACCGACACCATCGCGCGATTTATGGCGATCGCCTAATAGACCTCCTGCGAAAGTAAAAATACAATCTTTTTATTCACTATTCACTGTCTTGAAAAGGTGCTCTACTTGGGGAAACCCCTGTTCCCGCACTTTTCGCTATTCACTATTCACTATTCACTAACTATGGGCTAGAGAAAACAGATGCTAACGCAAACTATCGACGAGCAAATCCCCGATCGCGCCATACCGACAACACCAGCTTGCCAATTTTGTCAGACACCACTAACCCACACCTTAGTCGATTTGGGGATGTCCCCCTTATGTGAGAGCTTTGTCAGTGCCGAACAGCTCGATCGAGCCGAAGTATTTTATCCTCTACATGTGCGGGTGTGCCAAAACTGCTTACTAGTCCAACTGGTTGCCTATGTCAGCCCCGAGCATATTTTTACCGAATATGCCTACTTTTCATCCTATGCCGAGACTTGGCTCCAGCACTGTCAAGTCTATACTGCGATGGCGATCGAGCGGTTTCACCTCCACCAGCATAGCCAAGTCATTGAGCTAGCCAGCAATGATGGTTATTTGCTGCAATACTTCATCGAACGGCAGATTCCGGCATTAGGCATCGAACCCGCGACGAATATTGCCCAAGTCGCGATCGCCAAAGGAATACCGACGATTAATGAATTTTTTGGGCGCGAGTGTGCGCTGAAGTTAGTCGGACAAGGCACCTCCGCCGATCTGATCGTAGCCAATAACGTCTTGGCGCACGTCCCCGATCTCAATGATTTCGTAGCGGGGATTGCCATCTTGCTCAAACCGCAAGGCGTCATGACTGGCGAGTTTCAGCACCTGATGCGGTTGATGGCTGCCAATCAGTTCGACACCATTTACCACGAACACTTCTGTTATCACACCTTCACCACGATCTCCAAAATCTTCGCCGCACACGGACTAAAACTGTTTGATGTCGAAGAATTACCGACTCATGGCGGTTCGCTGCGGATCTATGCCGCCCATCAAGATGATACATCGCACCCGATTGGCGATCGCGCCATCGATCTCCTCCACCGCGAACGATTAGCCGGATTTACCGCGATCGATCGCTACACCAACTTTGAAGAGCAAGTCCGCGAAACCAAACGCAAGCTCCTCGACTTCCTGATTGCCATCAAGCGCAGCGGCAAAACCATCGTCGGCTACGGCGCACCCGGTAAAGGCAACACCCTCCTCAACTACTGCGGCATTCGGACAGATTTTCTAGACTATACAGTCGATCGTAACCCCTACAAACATGGTAAGTTCCTCCCCGGTACCCACATTCCGATCTACCCAGTCAGCAAAATTTCGGAAACCAAACCCGATTATGTGCTGATCCTCCCCTGGAACTTCAAGGAGGAGATTATCGCCCAAATGAGCGAGATTCGCACCTGGGGCGGTCAATTTGTCGTCCCCATCCCCGAAGTCACCGTGTATTAAGAGCGGTTCTGGTTGGTTGAGTTGCGTAGTCCTTTACCCCACCCCAACCCTCCCCTTATCAAGGGGAGGGAGCCGGAAAGCC
>NZ_JANMZA010000597.1:0-11890 GCF_031382685.1 Chamaesiphon sp. OTE_8_metabat_110
ATCTGATTTATGGAGCTGCGACACTTACGTTATTTTAAAACTGTTGCCACAGAATTGCACTTTGGCAAAGCGGCAGAAAAATTACATATTTCACAGCCGCCACTAACTAAACAAATTCAAAATTTAGAGGCAGAGTTAGAATTTAAACTATTTATCCGCACTAATAGATCGGTAGCGCTGACACCTGCGGGGCAAGCATTTTTAATTGAAGTCAACCAAATTTTGCAACAACTAGATCGAGCGATCGATATTGGTAGAAAAACCAGTCGCGGCGAACTCGGTAAAATCTCGATCGGGTTTGTCGGTTCGGCAACTTATAATATTTTACCAGTGATGCTCCAGCAGTTTCGCGATCGCTACCCCAATGTTCAGATTGAGTTGCACGAATTGACTACCGATCGCCAATTAATTTGGCTGCGCGAGGGTAGAATCGATATCGGCTCGATCCGTCCGCCGATTATCGATCGAGATTTTGTGACTCAGGTAGTTTTTCAGGAATCTTTTGTGATTGCTTTGCCTACTAATCACCATTTAGCAGCATTAGATGAGATCGATTTAACATTGTTAGCAACAGAGCCATTTATTTTATTTCCCCGCGAACTCGCACCAGGATTATACGATCCAATTATTTCGATTTGTCAGGCGGCGGGGTTTAGTCCGCAAGTAGTTCAAGAATGTATTCAAATGCAGACGATAGTCAGTCTGGTTTCAGCAAATCTGGGCATCTCTATTTTACCCGCATCAATCCAAGAAGCACAACGTCAAGGAGTAATTTACAAGCCAATTCGTTCCCAGACTACGAGCATCGATAAGTTAGCTAAGATTGCGTTAGTATGGCGGATTGGCGATCGATCGCCGATAGTAAATAGATTCTTAGAAGTTGTTTTAGGCACAAATTGACAGCAGTAGTTTTAATTAATTACTTAGATCTTAAAGCAATAAATACCACCGTCCGCCATACAATTTTACTTGACCCTTACTTTGATATTCGATCGCGATCGAGTCATCAAATTTGTATTTCACTCCCGCTCGATCGATATAAGAGCCACGGAGCTTCGCATTCCACAAAGTTGGTTTCGATTTAAGATATTCAACTTGACGCTCTCGAATTTTATGTCCGCCGAATTTAGCAATTTTGGCAGCAATTTCTGGTGCAGCAATGGACTCTTCTGGCATCAAGCGGCGGAGCGCATTCTCATTCCGATCTTCGAGCGCACTTAGATATCCATCGACTATTTTTTCAGGTGTAGCCGCGCCATTTTTATTAGCTGCGCCACATGATTGCAATGACAATAATAAAATGACGATCGGGATAATGAGCATCGATCGCCAGTAAAGTGAGGATTTATGAGATAACTCGATCGCCTGCATATCAACTATATTAGTCCCAAAAGACTGACTCGATCGGTGGTAGTGCTGGTAGATAATTTCTTATTTTCGCTTCAAGGCTTTCACCTCAGCACTGGTTAGATCTCGCCAAGATCCTAATGATAAACCCTCAAGTGATAGTAACCCGATCGCGACTCTTACCAATCTTAATGTTGGGAAACCGACGGCGGCTGTCATCCGCCGTACCTGGCGATTTTTGCCTTCAGTTAAAGTCAATTCCAACCAGGCGGTAGGAATATGTTGACGCTCTCTAATTGGTGGATCTCGCGGTGGTAGCTCGGGTTCGGCAGCTAATAACTTAACTCGTGCGGGTTTAGTCCGATAGTTTTGCACTGCGACACCAGTCGCTAGTAGCTCGATCGCGGTAGGATCGGGAATCTTCTCCACCTGCACCAAATAAGTGCGTGGGTGTCCGTATTGGGGGTCGCTCAGACGATGTTGCAGTCTGCCATCATCTGTCAGTAGCACCAAGCCTTCACTATCCCAGTCTAGTCTCCCGACGGGATACACATCGGGGACGGGAAGATAGTCTTTGAGCGTCTGTCTGCCTTCTTCATCAGTAAACTGACTCAGCACACCGTATGGTTTGTAGAAGAGGATGTAACGCAAGTTAGTGAATAGTGAATAGTGAATAGAAACAGTTGAATTGAAAAAATCGCCCGAAAACCAACAAAATCACCCGCCTACGCACTGCTTGCCAACGATGTTTCATTGTCAAATTTCAATCGAAAGCAGCAACATCGATTATACAAGCCGATCGATCCAGACTTCCAAGTTTATTGTCTCACTCCTACCGCTAGTCACGATCGATTAACTCGAATTTTAACCCGATCCCAGACGTTCTAGGGTAATAGCTTCCCAGCGCAAAAACCGCTAAGATCGAAACTAGCGATGTTCTCTGACTAGAGGCTGCGCCAAAAGATTACTCGGACAGAACAACAGAGAATATGCGTTTAATTTTGATGACGGGCAAAGGTGGTGTGGGTAAAACCTCCGTTGCGGCGGCGACTGGGTTGCGATGTGCCGAACTCGGTTATCGTACCCTCGTACTGAGTACCGATCCCGCTCACTCCCTAGCAGATAGCTTTGACATGGAGATGGGGCACGATCCGCGTGAAGTTCGTCCGAACCTGTGGGGCGCGGAACTGGATGCCCTCAAAGAACTCGAAGGCAACTGGGGAGCGGTGAAACGCTATATTACCCAAGTATTGCAAGCGCGCGGGATGGAAGGGGTACAAGCTGAAGAATTGGCAATCCTACCAGGGATGGATGAGATCTTTGGGCTAGTGCGGATGAAACGGCACTACGATGAAGGAATCTATGATGTGCTGATTATTGACTCCGCACCGACAGGAACTGCCCTGAGACTGCTGAGTTTGCCCGAAGTCGGCGGTTGGTACATGCGGAAGTTTTACAAGCCTTTACAGGCAGTTTCGGTCGCGCTCAGACCACTAGTAGAGCCGTTATTTCGACCGATCGCGGGGTTCTCATTGCCGAATAAGGAAGTGATGGATGCGCCCTATGAATTTTACGAGCAAATCGAAGCTTTGCAGAAGATTTTGATGGATAATACCGTCTCTTCGGTCCGGTTGGTGACTAATCCCGAAAAGATGGTTATCAAAGAATCGCTCCGCGCTCATGCTTATTTGAGTTTGTATAATGTCTCGACTGATTTAATTATTGCCAATCGGATTATTCCGGCAACAGTTACCGATCCCTTCTTCAAAACTTGGAAGGAAAATCAAGAGACATATCGCCAACAAATTCACGAGAATTTTCATCCTTTGCCAGTGAAGGAAGTACCTTTGTATGCTGAGGAACTCTGCGGACTCGAAGCACTCGATCGACTCAAAGTCACGCTGTATGGCGATGAAGATCCTAGCAAAGTTTACTATCAAGAAAATACCCTGCGAGTCGTTCAAGAAGGTAATAGTTTATATAGTCTAGAGCTGTATTTACCAGGGATTGCCAAAGATCAAATTCAACTCAATAAAACTGGCGATGAATTGAATATTAGAATCGGTAATCACCGTCGGAATATGGTCTTACCACAAGCTCTAGCGGCACTCCAACCGACTGGGGCGAAGATGGATGAGGATTATCTCAAAATTAAATTTGCTTAATGAATGTCTGCAAAGGTTTTTTGATGTGGATCGTAGATCTAAATCCCCCAAACCCCCTTTTCAAGCTTGCTCAGACCCGTAAAATTCCCCCTTTCTAAGGGGAATTTCTAGGGTCTGCGCTTAGCAATCTAGACTTTTCAGACATCCACTGATGGATTCGAGATCGATATATCGATCGCGTAACTGGGTAGTATATAGATAACGATAGTATCTTCTCGAATATACTACCCATGCCAATTGAATGTCGAATCAGCGGAGGTAACTTCTATGTCTCATTTCACCTACTGCCGTCTCACAGCTATTTCGCTCGGAATTTTTTTGCTAAATGCAATCGCGGCTAGTCCAGCTACAGCCAGGGAATTAGTCGGTATCGTCGATCGATCTACAGCTCAACCCAGTGCAGGATTAAATATCGGTTTAGCTCCCATTATTCCCCAGCTTCAAAACCGGATTGCCCTCAAACAGGAGAGGACAACTAACACCAGACAACCGCTAGGCGTCGGTGTCACCGCCCGAGTTGGCACGCTCGGCATCGGTGTCGATGTCAACAAATCATTGACGCCACAACTAAATGCTCGCTTGGGTTTTAACTTTGGTAATGTCAATCTCAATCGTACCGATAGCGGCATCGATTACGATGCCCAGCTAAAATTTAGCAGCGTACAGCTCTTTGGCGATTATTACCCCTTTACCAGCAGCAGTTTCCGGGTAACTGGCGGCATCGTCGCTCAAAATAATCGCTTTGCACTCACTAGTAAACCCAGTAGTACTGGCACATATACGATCGCGGGCACTCAATATTCAGCCGCTAACGTCGGTACTCTCAATGGTGAGTATAGCTATGGTAACTCGATCGCGCCTTATCTAGGCATCGGGATTGGTAAGTCTAGCAATGAAGGTTTAGGCTTCAATGCGGATCTAGGCGTAATGTTTACTGGTTCGCCCAAAGTTTCGCTCACAGCCAGCAATCCAGCATTTAACAACAACCCACTTACTCGCTCCCAACTCGACAATCAAGCGCGTCAAACCGAAAACGATCTGCGCGGCTTTAATGCTTATCCAGTATTATCGATCGGACTTTCTTACGGCTTTTAGTTGTTGATTCTAAATCTGGTTCATATCATAACAATCCTACTTAGAAACCCCGCTCTTCCATATCAGAAGGGCGGGGTTTATGCTTAATAAAGCTAAGGGACTTGGGTGGAAATAACATCCTAGATGTTTGTCGGTTCAGGTTTCGACTTCGTTCAACCTCCGAGGGTTGAGCGAAGTCGTTGGCGATAGCCTGCCGTAGGCACAACCTGAACCCACTGGTAGCTTACTAAGTTGCAAGCCCCTAAGTTTTCAAACACTCTCTAAGTCGTCGGTGGTAAAATCACCCGTTTAGCGACACCGAGCTTTTGTAATAATTTAATCGACCACCAAGTCATATCGATTTCCCACCATTGCCAACCACCTTTAGCCACATTAGGATAAGCATGGTGGTTATTGTGCCAGCCTTCGCCGTAAGTCAGTAATGCCGCCCACCAGAGATTGCGGGAGTTGTCATCCGACTCATGAGTGCGATAGCCAGTAATATGACTAGCCGAATTGATCAGCCAAGTACTGTGCCACAAAATCACCGCCCGGACGAAGACACCGTAAATCACAAACGACCAACCGCCGATCGCATACAATAGCAATCCGACTGGAATTTGTAAAAACAAGAAATACTTATCGAGCCAGCGGTAGTAAGCATCTTTTGCTAGATCTGGCGCAGCTTTTTTGTACTCATCTAATTTAAAGAAATTAGATTTTGGGTAAAAAATCCATAGCATGTGACTCCACCAAAAGCCCCGTTTTGCCGAGTAGGGATCTTTGTCCCAATCTTCAGTATACAAATGGTGTTGGCGATGTCCGGCTACCCAGAAAATCGGCCCACCTTGGAGTGCTAATGCGCCTAGGGTTGCGAAGACATATTCCAGCGGTTTGGGCACCTGAAAGCTGCGGTGTGTGAGCAAACGGTGAAAACCCAAACAAATCCCGATCGATCCAAACAGCCAATGTAGGAAGATCGCCGCTCCCAATGCAGACCAATTAAAATACCACGGTGCTGCCAAGGCAATCAGATGAAACGACCCAAAAAAGAACACATTCGTCCAGCTTAATGGTGTCGTATCCCGTTGCGGTGAGTCATTTTCGACTGGGCTGTGCCCACGTTTCTCGATTGAAGTAACAGTCATATAGTTAGGTTTTAGGTTTTAGGTTTTAGGCTTTAGGCTTTAGGCTTTAGGTTTTAGGTTTTAAGGCTTTAGGTCTGAATTCCCCAGTGAGAGTACTTTCCCTAACACCTAATCCCTAATATCTAATACCTAATTTGAAGGTTTTAGGTCTGAATTGCCACTAAGAGTAATTTCCCTAATACCTAATACCCAATACCTAACACCTAATTTTAGGTATAGTAGAAAGACGGTATGCAAGTAACGCTTGCATTTACATCCTAACAAGTTTTGTTAACTTGTGCAAGTATCACTTGCATTCATCGCGACTTCTATTTTCGCAGATCTCCAAAACCTTTACCTCATGCCATCTCCCCGCAATCTCAACCGCCAAAAAATCATCCAGGCAGCGATCGAATTATTTGCCAACCAAGGGGTAAGTGAGACGACTACCAAGCAGATTGCCGAATTGGCGCAGGTAAATGAGGTCACGTTATTTCGGCAATTTGGGAATAAACACGGGTTGCTCCTCGCCGTAATCGAAGACGCGGCGGTATTCGCGCAATTAGGACAGAGTTTAAGCACAGAATTGCCGCCAGCCAGTAATCTCGCCGAGATGCTCCGCACCTACGCCAATACCTGTCTGCAAGCACTAGAGCAGACTCCCGCCGTCATTCGATCGCTCGTTGGCGAGTCGGGGCAATATTCCACCGAAAATCGTCAAGGATTGGGACGCAGTTTCGATCGCGCCAATCGCCGCGTCGCCAAGTATTTAAAAACCAATATCGGTGAATCGCAGTCAGATTTACAATTACCGATCGAGCAGCTTACCAGTTTACTGCATACATTATTATTCGGCTATGCCACGATCGAACTAACTAGTGAATTTCATGGCTTATGGCGCGATCGCACGGATTTTCTCGATCGCGTTGTGAAGTTATTTGTGGCGGGTGCTATGGCTGTAAATAGTCAACACTCAACAGTAACTAATCCTACCGATACCCCCGCAATTCAACTCGATTTACCCGCATCAATCGTCCATCAAATCCTTCAACAAGCCAAAAAACATAGTCTGCAAACCTATGCGCTGGCGTATGTTTTATTTGGCACAGGATTGAGTATCAGTGAGATTATCGCATTGACTCGATCGAATCATGTCAGTAGTAACGATCTGCAACTTCTACAAATAACTCGCGGTGCAATCCGGCAAGTACCAGTCAATCAATGGATTCTCGGCAAACGCTACGGCTCCTATCTCAAAAATCCCCTCACACAATGGCTCAGAAGCCGCAAAGATTCTAATCTGGCTCTATTCATCAATTCAGATGACACGGCATTAACAGCAGGCGATTTGCACCAACTCTGGCAACAATCGACTCATGAAATTATCGCACCCACAGGCGCACCACCGACGATCGCGCAAGCGCAAGTGACTTGGTGCGTAGAAATGATAATGAGAGGACTATCGATCGAAGCAATGCAGGTATTGACGGGATGGGAAACCAGTCAACTCGAACCCTATGTACATCGAGCTAAAGAGTTGACAGTATTAGCACAAGCATTCAATGTCGATCGGCATTGATAAACTTTAGAAATTAAGTGTTGCTGGATTGAGGGATGAAACCCTCGGTAGGGGCAATTCATGAATTGCCCCTACCGAGGGTTTGAGGCAAGGATCTGTAGGTTGGGTTGAAGAATAGACCTCCTGCGAAAGTATCAAGCAATCGCCTGTTGTAATGATAAATACAGTCAGTAGGGTGGGCACTGCCCACCAACTAGGTTTCAGGCATAGTCTATCTTATAAAAAATTGCACCTACCTACTTACTAGTAACCACCTAGCCAGCTACTTCCACCAAAATAATTGACAAAACCTTTCCCAGACATCGAGCCAACTAGATTTGTGCTGATGGTGGCGACGATAGACATACCATTCTTGGACAGTTTGGTAGATAAATTCGGTATAACTCGGCGATAAATAAGGGAAGGCATTCAGATCGGCAACCTTAAGTTTTTGTTGAATGGCAATTGCCAAAATTTGAATCGATTCGGGAGCATGTTCGCCGACAATTTCCGCACCCACAAGCTGTCCGGTACGCGTGACGACAATCCGACAAATACCGCTATTAAGATCGTGTAAAATTGCCTGAGTAGAGGTCTTTAAACACTTGGTGAGGATAATTAGATCGCGAGGGTTGCTATTTGCCGCAGTCATGAGTGTCATCCCGACTCTGGCTAATGGCGGATCGGTATATACCGCCCACGGCAAGTTATTATAACTACGATAATCAATTTTAGTTGGGTGGCGAGATAGGGCATTTTTGACAGCAATCTTGGCTTCATACTGAGTCAAGCTCTGACTGTGATAACCACCTAAAACATTGCCACAGACGCTACCGCAAGCGTAAATTTGACGATGAGATGTTTGGAATTTATTATCTACTGAAATGCCTTTTTCGCTATATTCGACACCGACACCGATGAGATTGAATGGCTCTAATAATGGTCGATCTGGTAAAGCAATGAAAATCTCATCGACAGCGATGGGTTCGCCCCCAGTTGCCAATAGTTTCGAGCCATCTTGCCTACTGACATTCGTGACGGTAGTTTCGAGATAAATTTGCACGCCATCAGCTTCTAATTGCGCCTGAATCAGATTGGCAGTATCGAGATTTTCATAAGGTAAAATCTGTGCGGTTTCGACGATCAGGGTAACTTGACAGCCCAGTTTTGCGAAGGTTTGTGCCAATTCTACGCCGATGGCTTCAGATCCGATAATCGCCCAGCGCCGGGGGATTTCTCGCTCTGCCAAATCTGGCAATCGATCGAGTCCGACAAACCCAGCATCTTGAATGCCCGGAATCAAGGGATAGTGGGAGATCGAGCCAGTCGCCAGGAGATACTTCCGCGCCCGCAAATAGCGATCGCTCACATTAAACGCCAACTGGGGACGACGACAAAATTCACCCATCCCAAAAATAACATCTACACCCATCGCTGCCAAGACAGCCGGATTAGTTTGCAAATCCAGCCTGTCGATCGCTGCGGCGGCGTACTTCCAAGGGTAGCTAGTCGGCGACTGAAGGCGCGATCGAGTAGTTTGGGTAGTTTTGGCAATTTGTGCCAACGCATCGGGGTAGAAATCGCACTGAGGATGAATCTGTGCGCCAGCAAGCGTCGATACCACCAATGCCACCCGCGCCTGTAAATTTACAGCCTCGATCGCGGCTACCCTAGCGGCGGCTGTCGCGCCAATAATTACTAAGTCGTATTCTACAGTCAAAATTCTTCGGGAAAGGGGGGTGGGGTAAGGGGTAAGAGGTAAGGGGTAAGAGGTAAGAGGTAAGAGGTAAAAGGTAAGAGGTAAGAGGTAAAAGGTAAGAAGGTGTGTATTAGTCTCCCATCTCCCATCTCCCATCTCCCATCTATCCAAACCGATAACCAAAACCACGTACCGTAGTAATGTACTGTGGCTGACTGGGATCGATTTCGAGTTTTTCGCGCAACCAGCGGATGTGGACATCGACGGTTTTGCGATCGCCGATAAAGTCGATCCCCCAAACGCGATCGAGTAATTGTTCGCGATCCCAGACGCGGCGGGGGTTTTGCATGAATAGCTCTAGCAGTCGAAATTCTCGTGGTGAGAGATTGACGCCAACGCCACGGACTAATACCCGGTACTCTTCAGGATAAAGGGTGATGTCTTGAAATTGCAGTGTGGGGGTATCGGCTGCGACATTGAGCCGATGGCGGCGGAGTAGTGCGCGACACCTAGCAACTAACTCGCGCATACTAAATGGCTTGCTAATATAATCATCTGCGCCAACTTCTAAGCCGAGTACCCGATCTGTCTCAGTGGTTTTGGCGCTGACAATGAGGATCGGAACGTGATTGCCTTGATAGCGCAAAAATCTACACAAATCTAAACCGCTAACTTTGGGCAGCATGAGATCGAGAATAATCAGATCGAAAGGAAAATCTTGGAGTTGATTTGCGGGTGCTTGACACTTGGCGAGTGCGGTGTGTCCATCCGCGATGGAAACTACGTCGTAGCCCTCTTCCTCTAAGCCGAGTACGAGTAATTCTCGAATTGAGTCTTCATCTTCTACTACTAAAATTCGATTGGTGACGGTGCCTAGTTGCTGGATCGTAGATTGATTCGACATGTTTAGTGCGAGCATCATCACAAATAATCACAAAAATTGGGAACATTTTCTAAATTTCAAAGGCAGAGGCTTTACCAATTGTAAGGGACATCAGGGGCGGAGAGTTTTTGAAAGCTACCTTATTATTAGCAGGCGATCGCCTCTCTCACAATACTTAGTCACAAATTCGGGAGATGGGAGTTGGGAGTTGGGAGAGGATAAGAGGTAAAAGGTAAGGGGTAAGAGGTAAAAGGTAAATAGTCTTCCAATCTCCCAGTCCCCCCGTCCCCCGTCTCCCAACTCCCATCTCCCATCTCCCATCTCTTAAACTAGTAACTATCCCCTGCTTACCAATTGGCGATCGTGATGCGTTTACATCTGAGTACTTGGACGGAAGTTGAAGCTTATCTCCAAACATCCACTGGGATAATTATACCGATCGGTTCGACAGAACAACATGGGCCGACAGGCGCGATCGGTACGGACGCGATCTGTGCCGAAGCCATCGCCGAAGCTGTCGGTACGGCGACTCAATCCCTCGTCGCACCGACGATTAATGTCGGGATGGCATTGCATCATACTGGTTTTCCAGGCACGATTAGTTTGCGTCCGAGTACGCTGATTTTAGTCATTCGCGACTATCTTACTTGCTTGGCGAGATCGGGCTTTACTAAGTTCTTTTTTATCAACGGGCATGGCGGTAACATCGCTACGCTAAAGGCAGCTTACTCGGAGGCATACGCGCATCTTGCCGATCTGAATATTCCTAATATCGATCGAATCGAATGCCAGACAGCAAACTGGTTTATGTGCGGAAGTGTCTATCGTCTAGCTAAGGAATTATACGGCGATCGCGAGGGTTCTCACGCAACACCTTCAGAAGTTGCTCTGACTCAATATCTCTACCCTGAAACTGTCAAATCTACGCCATTAGATCCCAACAATCTGTCTTCAGAACGCAAAATTCTTGGTGCGGCAGATTTTCGCCGTCGTTATCCCGATGGCAGAATGGGTTCCGATCCGAGTCTAGCTACCCCAGAACACGGTAAGCAATTTTTCGATCTCGCCGTCAAGGATCTCACCGCTAGTTATTTGGAGTTTTTAGTAGAGTAGATGGGAGATGGGAGATGGGAGTTGGGAGTTGGGAGTTGGGGGACGAGGAGACTGGGAAACTAGGAGACTGGGAGACTATTTACCTTTTACCTCTTACCTCTTACCTCTTACCTTTTACCTCTTACCTTTTACCCTCTACCCTCTCCCATCTCCCATCTCCCATCTCACCTAATCGGCACTCCAACCGATCGCAAGAAACCACGCAGGCGTAGTAAAAATAGTGTTTCTTTGATTTTGGGGTTATTAATCGCGACACTGGCATTGTCTCGTTCGAGTTGGAGCCGAGTCGTGACGACTAATTCGGCAAAATCGGCAGCAGATAATGGTTTGCCATCGATCGGCGATCGAGCTTCGGTGATGATTTCAGCTCTGAGTACTTCTTCGGGAATGTCGGCATCGGCGGGAAGATTATCGGCTCTAACTGGGAGTACAACCTGCCAGTTTGCACTCACCACCAATCCGATTTGAATTATTTGTCGGGCAATTTTGGGAGACATCTAAACACTAGCGATATGTTAGTTGCAGTGAGCGGCTGTGAAGTATCGACTCGTTGGCAAAGCCTCCGCCATGCGGAATCGAATAGTGGTAGCGCTCTGGGCGGGTGGTAGCTGGCTCTGGCTCAAATGGAATCTTTGTTCGTCTAGAAATGGGGTTCTGTGACTCTCACGACTACATTAGCAGAACAATGCTAGTATGTGTATCGATAGTTGCTATCTAACTCAAAATACATCGTTTCCAGTCACTTACATTTTGATTAACTTCGCATGTATCAGCTAAACATCCCCCCCGATCGCGAGTCTTTGTCAGCACCACAGCGTCGTACTTCAGTTACACGCGCCCCAAAATCTCCGGTAGTGGGAGTCAACTCTCATCAGCCCCAGCCACAAGTCAGACAATTATCCCAAAATTCAGCCCCAGATTGGC
>NZ_JANMZA010000320.1:0-5851 GCF_031382685.1 Chamaesiphon sp. OTE_8_metabat_110
TATAATAGGAGCCAAGCTTACCAATGAAACCGATGGTCGCTAACTTTCTCTACTGGACAACCGCAGATATCGATGTAATGCCTGATGATTACTGCTAGCTGCGTTATGAAATTATCACAGCATTCACGTAGCCTCCCTGAACAAGAATCAGCATATTATTTGGAGTAAGGATTAAATGCTAAAAAGTTATGAAGCAATTTATGAGAATGGTCAGGTAACATGGCTGACAGAGCAACCACAGGTTAGTTCTGCTCGAATTATTGTTACTGTTCTGTCAGAAGATACTCAGAACACAGTTCCTCTCAAGCGTCGAATTCCTCCGGCTGCTATGGCTGGTAAGGTTAAAATTCTAGGTGATATTGTCAGTCCGATTGTGGACGAAGAGGACTGGGAATGTCTGAAATAATTGTGCTAGACACTCACATCTGGCTGTGGTTTATTAATGGTAATTTGGATCGATTTCCCTCTCGTTGGCTAGATAAAATCGAGGCTGCAAGTAGAGTTGGTGTTTCGCCAGCTTCTTGTTATGAAATTGCTTTAGCTCATAATCGTGGACGGATAGAATTACTCTCGACTGCTGAAGAATGGTTTGAATCATCACTAGCAAATGCAGGTATCGAACTATTTCCACTTACGGAAGTAGTCGCTATCCATGCAGTAGAGTTATCGCCTATTCATAAAGATCCCTTCGACAGACTAATTATTGCAACAGCTTTAGTCTATGGGGCAAAGCTAGCAAGTGTCGATCGCGTATTTTCCCGATATCCAGAACTCGATATTTGCCTAATGAAGTAGCAAATTCTCAATAGAATATAATAAAAACAGAGTTTGGCGATACTCTCACTTCACCGCTATTACCTGGATTTAGTGCAGAGATCGAAGGAATCTTCTCCTAAATATATAAAGAGATTTTCCCCTTACGATCTGTGCAATAGTAGTCGGTCGAGTAGAGGCTGAAAGATTTCTTGTCCGCGTAATTGTTTGCGCCTTCGATCGATCCTTAACGCGATCGAGACACAGAAGATGTCAAGATAGGGAGTTGACTAAAGAGTTCTGTCACTTGCCAACTGCTCTAAATATGCTGCAATTAGTTTCTTCGGGATTTGTCGGGATGTGGTTGAATGCGGCGGGGGTGAGTGTCCCGCCAGCAGCGCCAGCGCAAGCGGTGACGTGGCAAGGCATGTCGTGGCTCACTCCCGCGACACCTGTGGAGCCAACAGTCGAAACTAAGATCGCCCAATATCTGCAAACCCTCAAAACCCAAGGTTTAGATCCCCAGCAGCAAGCAGTTTGGCTCCGTACCGATAGTAATCTGCTGATCGATCGCAATGGTACGATTCCGGTTTCTGCCGCCTCCTTGACGAAGACAGCCACCTCTCTGGCGGCGATTACCACCTGGGGATTGGATAAACGGTTTGAGACGATCGTTAGTGCTAATGGCAAGATCGAGGGGGGGACATTAACAGGCGATCTGATCGTGCGGGGTGGTGGCGATCCCTTATTTGTCTGGGAAGATGCGATCGCGCTGGCTCAAAGTTTGAATAAATTGGGCATTAATCATGTCAGCGGCAATCTCATTGTGGTCGATAAATTCCACATGAATTACAAAGCCGATCCGCAAAAAGCTGGTGAATTACTCAAGCAAGCTTTCACGGGAATCAATCTCCCGCCAGCACTATTAGCTACCGAGCTTAAAGATGTCAATATCGTCAAGTTACCCACAGCACCAACCGACAGCAAGACAACAAAATTACCCCAAGTCAAAATCGCGGGCAAAGTCATCGTTAGTAGCGAGCCGCCAGCAGTAATTACACCGTTAATTCGCCACCAGTCGCTACCACTCGTCGATATCGTGCGCCAGATGAATATCTACAGCAACAACGAAATCGCCCAAATCCTTGCCGATAGCGTCGGCGGTGCCGAGCAAGTGATGAAAATCGTCTCGACTACGGCGAACTTCCCACCTGCGGAGATTCAACTGATTAATGGTTCTGGCTTAGGCGTCCAAAATCGCCTCTCACCCCGCGCAGTCTCTCAAATCTTCCGCACCCTCCACCAAACCCTCCAACCCCTCAATCTCAACCTCGCAGACATCTTTCCTGTAGCTGGCGCGGAATATATCGGCACGCTCAAAGATCGCAATTTACCCGTCGGTACGACGATCAAAACAGGTACCCTCAATGAAGTGAGTGCCTTAGCGGGTGTACTACCAACACGCGATCGCGGTTTAGTCTGGTTTGTCATCGTCAACAAAGGCACTCAAATCGCCAAACTCCGCCAGCAGCAAGACACCCTCCTCCAATCGCTCCAGACAGAATGGGGACGAGTCACCCCCACACCCCTAGTAGTCACCAAACACGATCGCGCACCAGCATACTTCGGCGATCCCGATCGTAACATCGCGATCGCCCCCACATCGCGCTAAAGATATGCGATCGATCTACTCGCCCAGCGGGGAATAATAAGCATAATTTCAATTCTAATTAAATTTATGCTATTTACCCTGTCAGCCATGACGATCGCACCCCATCCTGAATTATTTGTACCGACAATTGTAGATCTGGGTGCTAATATCCAGATCCAATTTGGCATTTTTACGCATGGATTATTACTCGCCGAACAATTTCAAAGTACTGACATTTTGGGTAATATTCAGGGTGGTTGGAATGACTTTCTCCAGACTGGCAAAGCTGGTGCTTTAGCCGTCGGTTTGGTGATGGGCTATATGATTCGGGGCGTTACGCGTTAATTCATAGTTAATAGTTAAGATGACGATCGATATTTCGCAATTGAGAGGTTAAGATTGAGTTTCGATCCCGAATTATGTCGAAATGAAAGCGAAGTCGAAAGTAAACTTATCGTTCGATACTTACTCCCAAAACTAGGATACTCGCCTGATACATGGCATCAGGAAGTAAAATTTGGTAAGATTCGGCTGGACTTTCTGGCTTTCACCCAAAAACTACCATTTAAATTAGGTTTGCCTGTGCGGGGTTTAATTATCGAAGCCAAGCATCCGCGCAAAAATTTAGATAAACATGTCTATCAGCTTCGCACCTATTTAACTAGTTTAGATATTAGTTATGGACTATTGACAAATGGCAAAGAAATCAGAATTTATCACCAGGTAGCAGGATCCGTTCGGTTAGTATTTCAATGCCCAACCCAAGATATAGACGATCGCTTATCGGATATAATTCAGCTCATCGGACGTGAGTTTATCCATAAACAGTTAGTTCAAAGCTTACCCGATCCATCACCGCCATCGCAGCCTGTATCCGCACCAATTTACGCATCTTCCCCAGCATTACTTATGAAAACTATTGCCATCTACCACAACAAAGGCGGCGTCGGTAAAACTACCGTCTCTACCAATCTCGCTGCGGCTCTGAGCAAACGCGGCTTGCGAGTATTATTAATCGATATCGACGCTCAGGCAAATAGTACCTTTGCAACAGGTTTAGTTAAGTTTCAGTTTGAAGAAGAAGATGATTTGCGCGATCGCAATGTTTGCCACCTAATCAGTAGTGCCGATACTAATTTCATACATGAAATAGTCCGCGAATCACAATATTTTAGCGACCCAGAAATTGCCGTAATCCCAGCACATATTAATTTAATAGACAAGCAAGGAGAATTGACAACAATCGTTGCCAGTCGTACCAGGTTAACAGAGAAACTCAAGCGCGTAAAAAACAATTACGATATTGTGATTATCGATACTCCGCCATCTCGCGATATCTACGCAGAAGTCGCACTAATTACCGCAGATTATCTAATTATTCCTTCCGATCTCAAGCCATTTGCCAATCAGGGTCTACCAACAGTTAAAAATTTCATTAAGAGTATGAATGAAAGTAGATCTACCTTTGGTAAGCAGCCAATTGAGCTATTAGGCGTATTAGCTTCAAAAATCTCGACTAATGCTCGATTTATCGAATACACCTTCCCCAAGCAACGAGCAGTTATTAGTAATCGCTATGAGATGCCCCTGATGGAATCGGTCATTTACGATCGCACTGCCCTATCAGAATCATTTAATAAAATAGTTGTCGTCGGCGATATCGAATATCCAGATCCCAAATCGATCTTTAAGTATGCCGATGAAGTCAAGAGTACCGCTCAGGTTTCGGCAATGGAGTTTGAAGTTTTGGCACAGGAAGTTTTAACTAAGATTGGGTTAGTCTCATGATTAAATGTTATTTTGTTGATGTTAAAAGTATCAGCTCGACTGTATCTAAGTCAAAATTTAAAAAGGCAGAGATCGATCGATTAGCCGATGCAATGCTAGCAGCAGATGGATTACTACGTCCATTAATACTGCAACAAACTGGCGTAGAAAAATATACGGTAATCGAAGGTCATCGGGAGTATTACGCCGCCGTCAGCGCGAAGGAGAAAGATATCAAAAAAGCGGAGATGGTAAATGCTTTTATCATCGACGCTAATCTGCAAAAATCGGCGATCGATCAATTAAAGTTATTCACACCACAGTCAGCAAGTGAGAGTCTTACTCCAGATACCGCTCCCGATCTATTAACTGACATCATCGCTGCCAGTATCGATCGACTATTACCTGAAATTACCGCCGCGATCTCGACTCAACTCCAGCCGATCGTTTCCCAACTTGCCAATCATCAACAAATATTAGATACGATCGCATCAGCTCTAGCAACTAAGCCAAAGGATGAAAGCGGAAAACAAATTCAAGCTGAAGAGAAAAAATTGCTTTCGATCGTAGACTTACCAGAACAGGAAGTTAAGCCAGTAGTAGATTCTCAACCTAAGATCGAGCGAAAGAAAAAAAGTGAGTCTGTAGAGACTTTAGGATCGGATTCACCAGAACCCAAACCAACCAAAGCAACTAAAACCACTCCTAGAAGTAGTAAAAAAACTAAAGCCGCAGATACATCTGCATCTATTCCTGTTGCGATCGAACCGCAGGCACAAACTACAGCAACAATTTTAGTGCCGAAAACAACTAAATCTGCTGAAACCAAGCCAGCGGCAACTGGTGTCTCGACGGGTTCAGACAAAGCAACGCTCGCGCTCGATCTAATCAATCATCTCAACCAAGATGAGCTAATGGTAAAAATAGAAAGATCGAGCGTAAAAATCACGAGAGATATAGTTGAAAGTATTATCTTGAAGCGAGCTAGTCAGCCAGCGCAAAAGTTTGCTAGCTGGGACGATCTGAGCGTGTTAAAAATCAAAGGATTAACAGCAGCTAAAATTCAGGAGATTATTAAAAAATTGAAATAGCTGCTCTGCGTAATCTCTGCTAAGTCAAGCTACTTAACTAAATAGTTAGATCGAGACTTATAGCCGATCGCATAAATTGGCCAAGACGATACAATATAAGGATTGTTATACCTAGAATCGAGCTAACGTTGGATGAGTCTGTGTATCAATCCTCAGTGTCCGCATCCAGAAAACTCCGATCGGATGCTATTTTGTCAAAGCTGTGGCTCAGAACTGCTCCTAGCAGGTAAATATCGAGTTGCCAAATTAATGAGCAACAAAGGCGGCTTTGGGGACACCTATGAAGTCACAGAGCGCGGTGTCCCCAAAGTCCTCAAAGTCCTCAAAAGTAATAATGCCAAAGCAATCGAATTATTCGATCGCGAATATAGAGTCCTCGAAAGCTTAACGGGACAAGGAATTGCCGGGGTTCCTTTAGTCGAAGATTTCTTTCTATATACTCCCAATGCTTCCCAGACAGCGCTACATTGCCTGGTAATGGAGCGGATTTTTGGGATGGACTTAGAAGAGTATATCAAAGTGATGCAGCGACCGATCGACCAGAAAACCGCGATCGGGTGGCTCTCCCAATTGACTCAGATTTTGCAAG
>NZ_JANMZA010000322.1:0-8104 GCF_031382685.1 Chamaesiphon sp. OTE_8_metabat_110
CAATTCCTGCGGGAATACAATCAGCGCTACAACGCTACAATTTTGCTGACTAGTCACTACATGGCCGATATTACCGCACTGTGCGATCGAGTGTTGGTGATTCATCAGGGACTCTTAATTTATGACGGTAGCCTCAATGGGTTAGTCGATCGATTTTCGCCCTGTCGCGAAGTCAATATCGAGTTTGCTCATGTCTATCCCCGCGCCAAGTTAGCATTGTATGCCGATGTGCAAGCCGTCGAAGGCGCATCCGCCAGATTTCTAGTGCCTCAAGAATCCCTCACCAAAACCGTGTCCCAAATCTTAGGCGAACTAGAAGTAGTAGATCTCAGTATCACCGATCCCCCGATCGATGATGTCATCGGGCAAATCTTCCAATCTGGCAATGCTGAAATTGTCAATGCTCCCTTAGCAAATCACTCGATCGAATAGCTGTGATTGTACTTTTCAGACACCCTCTGATTGCTAAATAATTATCAAAATCAGCCATTTGGCGGGTTATGAGTAATCCCAATTATACACCAAACCGCAGAGCGACCGTAGATCGTGCCGATCGAGCGATCGGGGATAAGACTTCTAATTGTATTATTTTTGTGATTGAAGTGTATATTGTAGTTAGAGATGATTATTCTTAACTAGAGTGTATCCCTTATGGCAGACAGCGTTTCAACTGTTTTCGACAAAACTAATATTCTCGGTCTACTTAACAGCAAACTGAGTGGCAACTCTTATGTCCGGACTAACTTAGTTGCCAACGATGAAAAATACGATCCCCAGATTCTGGAGCCGACATTCCTCCATGGTTGGGGTATTTCCCACCGTCCGTCAGGTGTCGGCGGGCATTTTTGGGTGGTCGGGAATGGTTCGGGCATTTCCTACCAGTATGTCGGCGATGTCAATGGTAGTCCCTTGTTTCAAGACGAGATCGGCGAAATGACAGTACCCGCCGGACAAGATGGCTCCCAAGGAAGTCCCACCGGAACTGTCTTTAACCAATCGAGTAATTTTGTCATTACTCAAGACGCTCCAAATGGCGCGATTACCGCACCGACCAAGTTTTTCTTTGCTTCAATTAATGGGATCATCTCTGCCTGGACAGAGCGCAAAAAGGAAGATGGCACATTTGATTGGCCCCTTGCCTCCATTCCAGTCATCGATAACTCGGCCAAAGGTGCCCAATACTTTGGAGTTGCCGTCGATAAAGCTGGCAACCATCTCTATGCCGTTGACGCTAGTGACAATCACACAATTGATGTCTTTGATGGGAACTTCAAGGACATCACATCCACAGTGGGATTTGTCAACCCCTTTGACGGTGGAGATGGTGTGCAAGTAGGCGAATACGCACCATTTAATATCCAAACCTTGACCAACAAGGACGGCAAAGAATCAGTCTTTGTCACCTATGCCACAACGCGAGAAGCTCCTCCTGTCAATTCATCAATATTTTTTGGTGCCCCACCAGATCCCAGCGATCCACTATCATCTAGTAAAATTGCCGAATTTGATACTGAGGGTAATCTCCTCCAGATCTGGGACGATGGTGGCTTGCTCGAAGCAGCTTGGGGAGTGGCTTACGCACCAGATAATTTTGGCGGATTATCCGATACGCTGCTAGTATCGAGTTTTGCTAGTGGTAAAGTTACCGCATTCGATCCTGACACCAAAAAAGCGATCGGTTATCTCAACGATGAGGAAGGTAAAACACTAGAAGTGGACGGGATCTGGGGAATGCTGTTTGGGAATGGTGCGAGCTTGGGCGATACCGATTCGCTCTATTTTGCCGCCGGGCCTGAGGGTGCAACCGATGGTGTTTTTGGCCGACTCCGCTGGGACAATTCACAGCCGCTATTGCCCAAAGATGCCCAGATTGCTGATTTTACCCAGGTCGCTGACAAGTTGCTGGCACAAGATCCCACGATTTTCGGTGGCGATGGCGATGATGTCCTTCATGGCACCGCAGAATCGAGCTTTTTTCAAGCAGGTCAGGGCAACAATACCCTGTTTGGCAGCAACGGCGATAACGTTTTTGCAGCAGCAGATGGCAACAATATTGCTTATGGTAGTGGGGGCGCAGATCTTTTCTATCTCGGCAACGGTGACAACACCATGTTTGGCGGTCAAGGGATCGGTGTTTTTATGGCTGGCGATGGTAACAATATTGCCTATGGTGGTGCAGATCGCGATCTATTCCTGCTGGGTGATGGGCATAATACTGTCTACACTGGTAATGGGATAAATATCGTCACGACTGGTAAGGGTGACGATATCATTTATGGTGGCTCCGAGCAAGATTATATCTACACAGGTGCTGGGGACGATCTCATCTTTGGCGGTGAGGGCAACAATGTCCTCAGTGCCGGAATTGGCAATGATACTGTCTATTTAGGCAATGGAACCGATAAGCTGATCTTAGACATCGGCGAGGGCGCAGCAACATTCTGGAATTTCAACGCTGACGATTCGATTAGTCTTGGTAGCACTGCGAAGAAAACCGACTCCATTACCACCCAATTGTGTGGATTGGATACCCAAATTTTTGCAGGCGGCGATTTACTGGCAACTTTGCTAAATACTCAAGGTAATATTCAGATCGTCTAGGATTTGGCGGTGCTGAATGTCAGGAAGTTTTAAAGCCTAAAAATTACGCTCGTTTAGGCGATCGAATAACTATCGCGATCGGTGCCGCCTCAGTATTAAAGTCAGCCATTTAGCTGATTTTAAATAATCTCAATCGTGACCTAAACCGCACAGCGACCGCAGATCGTGCCGATCGAGCGATCGGGAAGGGGATCTCTTAATGTATTCTTTTGTGTTTGAAGTGTATATTGTAGTTAGTAGGTAATTATTAACTAGAGTGTATAACTCATGGCAGACAGCGATAGCTCAGTGGTTTTCGACAAAGCTAATATTCTCGATCTATTCAACGGCAAGCTGAGTGGCAACACTTACGGTCAGACTACCTTAGTTGCCAACAAAGCAGAATACAATCCCCAGATTCTGGAGCCTACATTCACTCATGGTTGGGGTCTTGCCCACCGTCCGTCAGGTGTCGGCGGGCATTTTTGGGTAATCGGGAATGGCTCGGGTATCTCCTACCAGTATGTCGGCGATGTCAATGGTAGTCCCTTGTTTCAAGACGAGATCGGCGAAATGACAGTCCCCGCTGGCCCCGATGGTGCCCAAGGCAGTCCCACCGGGACTGCATTCAACCAATCGACTAATTTTGTCATTACTCAAGACGCTCCAAATGGCCCGATTACCGCACCAGCAAAGTTTTTCTTTGCTTCAATTAATGGGACAATTTCCGCCTGGACAGAGCGGAAAAAGGCAGATGGTACATTTGATTGGCCCACTGAGTCTATTACAGTCATCGACGGCAATGCCGAAGCTAAAGGCGAATACAATAGCATTTACTTTGGCGTTGCCACGGACAAAGCTGGCAACTATCTCTATGCCGCTGACGTGAGTGACAATCACCGCATTCAAGTCTTCGATGGCAACTTCAAGGACGTCACCGCCAACCGATTCATCAACCCCTTTGACGGTGGGGATGGTCTGCAACTAGGCGAATTCGCACCATTTAATGTCCAAACCTTGACCAACAAGGACGGCAAAGAATCAGTGTTTGTCACCTATGCCACAGTACGAGAAGCTCCTCCCCCATCATCAGTGTTTTTTGCGGCACCAGCACCACCAGGCGCTCCGCCACCAGCTAGTAAACTTGCCGAGTTTGATACTGAGGGTAATCTCATTCGGGTCTGGGACGATGGTGGCTTGCTCCAGGCAGGTTATGGAGTGGCTTACGCACCAGATAATTTTGGCGGATTATCCAATACGCTCCTAGTCGGAAATTTTAATAGTGGTACCGTTGTCGCATTCGATCCCAACACCCACACCGCGATCGATTATCTCCGCGAGGATACAGGTAAAGCACTTGTTGCGGACGGGATCTGGGGAATGCTGTTTGGTAATGGTGCAAGCTTAGGCGATACCGATTCGCTCTACTATGCCGCAGGGCCTAATAATGCCGCCGATGGCGTCTTTGGCCACATCCGCTGGGATAGTTCACAGCCGCTATTGCCCAAAGATGCACAGATTTCTGATTTTAAACAGATCGCTGACAAGTTGCTGACACAAGATCCCGCGATCTTCGGTGGCGATGGCGATGATGTCCTTTATAGCACCGCAGAATCGAGCTTTTTTGAAGCAGGTAAAGGCAACAATAACATTTATGGCGGCAAGGGCGATGGCGTTTTTGTAGCAGCAGATGGCAATAATAGTGCTTATGGTGGTGAGGGAGCAAATCTTTTCCATCTCGGCGACGGTAACAACACCATGTATGGCAAAAACGGGATCGGTATTTTCATAGCTGGCGATGGTAACAATACTATCTATGGTGGTACAGATCGCAATCTGTCCATTCTGGGTAATGGGAATAATACCCTCTACACTGGTAGCGGGAAAAATATCGTCATGACTGGTGACGGTAACAATAGTATTTATGCTAGCGACGATCGCGATTACATCTACACGGGTGCTGGAAATGATACCATCTATGCTGGTCAGGGCGATGATGTCATCAGTGTGGGAATTGGCAATGATGTTGTCCACATCGGCAGTGGTACCAATCTACTGATCTTAGATAAAGGCGAGGGTGCCGCAACAGTGTGGAATTTTAAAGCTAACGATTCGATTAGTCTTGGTGCCACTGCGAAGAAAACCGACTCGATTACTACCCAATTGTCTGGATTGGATACCCAAGTTTTTGCAGGCGGCGATTTACTGGCAACTTTGTTAAATACTCAAGGTAATATTCAGTTCGTCCAGGATTTTAACAAGGCAGAAATAGGCGTTTACCCCAGTAGAGAGTAAACGCCTATTTTTAGCGATCGCAGGTAGACTCGATCGGGCGAATCGGCATCGACCTAAAGGTGGGCATTGCTGAATTGGGGTATGAAGCAGAGATCTTGCCCTCACCCCCAACCCCTCTGTCTTGTCGTTGCTTGGTTGATTTTCATGGTCGGGAAACCCGACCGAAAATCAATCCGCTTTTTTATTCGGGGGTAACCCCCGAATAAAAACGCCGCTCCCAAACTTGGGAGCGATTCGCGCTCGTCGGGTTCCCCGACGGTTTGCGGATGCGCGCTCCTCGGGTTCCCCGAGGGTTTAGCGCACCAAGCAGCGAATCAAGACAGAGGGGAGCCAGAGCCAGCGGCGAGGGCGGGGTGAGGAAAACTTGAAGCTCGCCATCTACACAGCAACCCATGTGGGTCTCCCTCTCGTTGGGGGACTCAATCGCATGGAAAAAGCTTCGACCTAGCAGTGCATACAATGATGTCGGATGTCTCCCTCTCGTTGGGGGACTCAATCGCATGGAAACACATCGAACCAGATCCGGCGATGTGGGAGATCGCTGTCTCCCTCTTGTTGGGGGACTCGAGCGCATGGAAACTGTTATTAATCGTCGCTGGTGCAAGACCTGTCTGTATCTCCCTCTCGTTGGGGGACTCGATCGCATGAAAAGGATACATGTAATCATGGAGATGAAGATTGATGGTCTCCCTCTTGTTGGGGGACTCGATCGTCTGGAAACGTGCTAGCATCCTTTCCTCAGTATGAATCCACAATCCGTCTCCCTCTTGTTGTGGGACTCAATCGCATGGAAACTTCAAATAGAGAAAAACTAGAGCGCGATGGCGACTTGTAATTGTATTAGGATTCCTTACTATGCAACTCTTAGATAATAGTCCAGAAATCCAGACATCAACGTTGCTAGATGTGGGCGGTATTATTCTTCACTTAACTCACGAGCAGTTCGAGCAACTTTGTCAGAATAACCCAGACAAATCTCTAGAGCTAAACAAGAATGGAGAATTAGAAATCGTGGCACCAATTGGGGGAGAAAGTAGCAGAGCAGAATCAAAGCTCATTACTCGACTGACCAATTGGAGCGAACAAACTGGGTTAGGAGAAACTTTTAGTTCTTCTGGTGCTTTTATCTTACCCAACGGTGCAGAGCGATGCCCCGATGCTGCTTGGGTGGAGCTATCCCGATGGTCGGCTTTAACGCCCGAACAGCGTCAGAAATTCGTTCCTCTAGCTCCCGATTTTGTCATAGAACTACGCTCTGACACGGACAGGATGCCCAAGTTGCGGGAAAAAATGGAGGAGTATAGAGAAAATGGAGTGCGCTTAGGCTGGCTGATCGATCCGCAAAAGCAACAGGTGGAAATTTACCGTTTGGGGCGAGATGTAGAGATTTTGGAGGCTCCAAGCAGCCTAAATGGTGAGGATGTGCTACCTGGTTTTGTCCTGGATCTACGATCGATATTTTAGTTGTATTTTGTCTCCCTCTTGTTGAGATCGATCGTCTGGAAACGTTCACATACTCGATGAACATTGCGTTGATAATATTGTCTCCATCTCGCATGGGGACTCGATCGTCTGGAAACTTATAATTAGAGTTATGAAAAGATTATTTAAAGTCTCTCGATCGCTCTTAGTGACCTACTACGCCTATATGTTGGAATATCGGGCGGAATTGCTATTGTGGGCACTTTCCGGGTCATTACCGTTCATTCTGATGGGGGTGTGGACTCAAGCCGCCCAGCAGGGGGACTTTGGTTTATCTTCGATCGACTTTGCGCGCTATTTTCTGGCAGTTTATCTAGTTAGACAGCTTACTGTTGTCTGGGTAATCTGGGACTTCGAGCGGGAGATTGTCGATGGTAAGCTATCATTTCGCTTGTTACAACCATTAGATCCGGTCTGGCATCATATTTGGTCGCATATTGGCGAACGCTTTGCGAGATTACCGTTTATTTTTGGATTGGTTGCTTTATTTTTCTTGTTATATCCTAGTGCTTTTTGGATACCTAGTTTGGGTACATTGGGACTATTTGCGATCGCGAGTTTTTGTGCGCTTGCTTTACAGTTTTTGATTCAGTATACGTTGGCGATGTTTGCTTTCTGGACGGAAAAAGCCAGCTCGATTCAGGAAGTGGTATTTTTAGTCAATCTCTTTTTATCAGGCGCGATCGCACCATTAGAACTGTTTCCCCCTGAGATGAGAGCGATCGCCCAGTGGACGCCATTTCCGTATATTATCAACTTCCCCGCCAGTATTATTACTGGTCTGAAGGTCGATTTGCTGCACGGCTTTGGGATGATATTCATGTGGATGACAATTTTTGCGATCGTCAATCGTTGGCTCTGGCGCAAGGGTTTAAAACAGTACTCCGGAATGGGAGCGTAATTAATTGATAATTAATAATTGATAATTTCTATAACCTAACACCTAAAGCCTAAAGCCTAATACCTAACACCTAAAGCCTAAATCATGTCTAGATATTTAAATTTAATTCAGATCTTTTGGCGGACGGCGATCGCGGCGGAGCTAGAATATCGGCTAAACTTTTTCTTTGCTGCCTTGAGTAGTTTGGGGGGTCTTGCTGGTAGTTTGTTTAGTCTATTTTTGTTCTACCGCAAGGGCTACAATTTCCAGGGCTGGACGTGGCAAGAGGCGTTAATTGTCGTCGGTATCTTTACCTTTTTAGAAGGCTTTTCGAGTACCTTTCTCGCCAGCAATCTCAATCGGATTGTCAAGCATGTTCAGGATGGTACGTTAGATTTTGTGCTGCTCAAACCGATTAATTCCCAATTTTGGCTGTCCTTTCATAGTTTCTCGTTGTGGGGAGTGCCGGATATGCTATTTGGGCTAATAATTATTTTCTATGCCGGGAGTTTGCTCCAGATTGGGATCGCGGCATATTTTCTCAGTGCGATTCCGATCCTATTTGGGATTATCATTATTTATAGTCTGTGGTTCATCCTGGGTTCGACGAGTATTTGGTTTACCAAGATTTATAATATTACTGAAGTATTGCGGGGTTTGCTCGCCGCCGGACGTTTCCCGATCGCCGCCTATCCGGCTACTTACCGCTTCTTTTTTACATTTGTGATACCCGTGGCATTTTTGACGACCGTGCCAGCAGAGACGCTGCTAGGGCGGGGGAATCTAGCTTGGATTGCTGGCGGTGGCAGCCAAGACTGAGGAAATTTTTAAACAGTTTAAGTAAAGGACTGGGAGACGGGGGACTGG
>NZ_JANMZA010000398.1:0-2065 GCF_031382685.1 Chamaesiphon sp. OTE_8_metabat_110
CAAAAAAGCTGTCCAGAGAGCAGATATTTGGTTGGGATAGTTTGACTTCATCCTGGCTACTCCTGCGGCAGCTAATAATAGTGGATTTTAAAGAGCCACCACCACACTGATTTAGGTATCGTGGTGGCTCAAACTAGCCAATCGGAGGAACTCGATCTGCCGATAGTACTAGTGGAAAGTTGTGGACATTGGGTGCGTGCATACCCTGTAGTCCCAAACCAGCGCGGTTAATGAGATCGGCATTGGTGCGGATTAATTTGCCTTGACTGTCAGAGATCGAGTGATTGAAATTAAAACCATTCAATCCAAATGCCATCGTACTCACGCCCAATGCGGCAAACCAAATACCGATTGTGGGTAAAGCGACGAGTAAGAAATGGAAACTACGGTGATTGCGACTGGCAAACACAGGTATTAACAACCGACCGAGAAATCCACTATGTCCGGCTATGTAGTCATAAGTAGGATATGTTTGACCGAAATCATAGCCATTATCGATCGACTCATCTTCATCAGTCTCCCGAATCAGGGTAGATGTCACCAGGGAACCATGTAAGGCACTCAGTAATGCTCCACCAAATACACCCGTGACTCCCAACATGTGGAACGGGTGCATCATAATATTATGATCTCCCTGAAATGCCAGCATGAAGTGAAATGTACCCGCAATGCCCAAGGGGAGACCATCAGCAAAGCTCCCTTGCCCGATCGGATAAACCAACAGCACCGCTGTTGCTGCCGCTACCGGAGCCGAAAAAGCGACCGCAATCCAAGGTCGAGCACCTAGTCGATAGCTCAATTCCCATAGCCGTCCCATGTAGCACCAAATACCAATCAGGAAATGAAATACGATTAATTGATAAGGGCCACCATTGTAAAGCCATTCATCGATCGAAGCAGCATCCCAAAGTGGATAAAAGTGTAACCCGATCGCGGCAGAAGTTGGCACAACGGCGGCGGTAATTAAGTTATTACCAGCAAGTAATGCCCCTTCAATTGGATCGCGGATGCCCTCCATATCGACACCAGGGGCGGCAGTAAAGGCGATCGTAAAGCAGGTAGTAGCTGTTAGTAAAGTGGGAATCATCAACACGCCAAACCAACCGATATATAGCCGATTGTCGGTGCTAGTCACCCATTGACAAAACTGTTCCCAGATCCCCATACTACTCGATCGCTGCCGAGTTTGAATCGTAGTACTCATTAGTTAAACCTCTTCAAGTGGTTCGCTCTAGATCGTAGATCGATAGTTTGAGGAACTTGTGAAGATAGCTTTAATAGTTTACATATTGCATCTGGATCTGGACTAGTTAATATTCGGACCTAAATCCTCACAAGTTCCTCAAAATTGATTGCTAACCTAATAATTAAGTAGCTTAGTTGCTGTTAATAGATCCTCCTGGAAAATTGTTCCGTGCAGGGCAAATACTGACGGTGACTAAGCAGTCAGTAATATTGGAGAGTATTAATATGGCAATTATTCAATGGCGACCTTTTCGCGACATCACTCACTGGGAATCCTTACCCACGATCGAAACCATCCAAGAGGAGATGAATCGCCTGTTTCATCAACTCTCACCCAGTGGTAATGGGGATTCTGAGCTAATGGCATTTATGCCTTCGGCAGAGCTTGAAGACACCCCAGATGCAGTTCATCTCAAACTCGAAATCCCTGGTTTAGAAGCAAAAGACCTCGATATTCAAGTCTCAGAACACTCCGTATCCATCAGTGGCGAACGGAGATCTGAAACCAAAACTGAGGAAAAAGGAGCAGTTCGTTCTGAGTTTCGCTATGGCAAATTTGAACGTATTATTCCTTTACCTGTACAAGTTAAAACTGATGCTGCCCAAGCTGAATACAAAAATGGGATTCTGACACTAAATCTGCCTAAGTCAGAGCAAGAAAAGAAAAAAGTTGTGAAGGTTGAAGTTAAATAGATCGATTCGCTAATTACGATCCGATCCGATCCGATCGATCTCCCCACCATTAGCGATCGATCTTGTTGGATTTCACTGCTGTTACTAGCTCGCAGCTCACGATCTCAAATCGCGAGCTGCGAGAAAT